>JANSXN010000112.1 GCA_024742935.1 Flavobacteriaceae bacterium | reverse complement strand
GGGGTTTTATACTTTAAACGTTTTGGTAAAAAGGGTTTTGATTAATTATTAAAACCACAACCCCCTTATTTTAAATAAAAATTTAAAAATTTATTAAAAAGCGACTCCCCTGGATACCTTAACCATTTCCAGAGGAAAAACCATTGCCTCTTTTGCAAATTTAGAACCCAGACTTTCAATTGCTTATGAATTAAATGAGAAGTCTTCAATTAAAGCGAGTTACAACCGAACATCACAATACATCCACTTAATTTCAAACACGACTTCGCCCACTCCTTTTGATGTCTATGCCCCAAGTGGAACATATATTGAACCCCAACTCGCAGACCAAGTTGCTGCAGGGTATTTCAGAAATTTTGACAAGTATTCTTTAGAAGTGGAAACCTTTTACAAAGAAGTAAAAAACAGATTGGACTATGTTGATGATGCCAATTTGATTGCCAATAATGCTATTGAGCAAGTACTTCTTTCAGGGGAAGCCAGAGCCTATGGACTGGAAGTTTTATTTAGAAAAAATACCGGAAAATTACAGGGTTGGATTGCTTATACACTTTCCAAAAGTGAACAACGCACACCGGGAAGAACCCCACAGGAAATTGGAATTAACAATGGCGAATGGTACAATTCTGCTTGGGACAAAACCCACGATATTTCTATTACAGGCAGCTATGAACTGAACCCAAAATGGACATTTGGCGCTAATTTTATTTTTCAAACAGGACAACCCGCCACCTTCCCAAACGGACAGTATGAATACAACGGCATTGTCGTCCCCACTTTTGAAACAAGAAACAGCAGTAGGTTACAGGCATTTCACCACCTGGATATATCGGCTACATTAACGCCTTCCAAAAATAAAAACAGAAACTGGCAAGGTGAATGGGTTTTTAGCATTTACAATGTATATAACAGGATGAATGCCGCATCGCTTTCATTCAGAGAAAATACAGACACTAGCAGAAATGAAGCCGTTAAACTTTCCATTTTTGGAATCATTCCTGCCGTGACTTACAATTTTAAATTTTAGGATATGAAAACTTTAAAAATCATAGTTCCAATACTAGCCATTTTTCTTACTTCCTGTGAGGAAGTCATTGATTTGGATTTAAATGAAGCAGAGCCAAAACTCGTTATTGAAGCTTCAATCAATACCAATCCAAACGACCCGGGCTTGTCTCAAGCATTTGTTAAACTCACTACAACTGCGCCGTTTTTTGATACAGAAATACCCGTTGTAACAGACGCTGTTGTTACAGTAACCCATGAAGATGGAACTGTTTTTTCTTTCGCTCACGGCGAAAACGGCTACTATTCTGCAGATTTAGATCCGGAACCCAATATTCTTTACACACTTGAAGTCATTTATCAAAATGAAATTTACACGGCCTCTAATAGTCTCGTCTCAAGTTCACCTATCGAATTTGTTGAGCAAAAAGATGATGCCGGATTTTCGGGCGAGGACATCGAGCTTAAAGCCTTCTTTTCAGACCCTGCAGGAGAAGATAATTATTATTTCTTTGAAGGAATTTCAGAAAAAGGGAACATTTATGATGCAATTAGTGATGAATTTTTTAACGGAAATCTCATTTTTGGATATTATCTAGTTGAAGATATTGAACCCGGCGATGATGTAAGATTTAATCTCTATGGAATTAATGAACAAAATTATAACTTCATCTTCACGCTTTTACAGCAAGGAGACGCACCCGCAGGTCCTTTTGAAACGCAACCTGCAACAGTGAGAGGAAATATTGTAAATCAAACAAACCCGGAAAATTTTCCTTTAGGTTACTTTAGAATTTCAGAAGTCTTTACATTTTCCTATACGGTTCAATAACTATATGTATTTTTGTGGAATGGATTTTATTAAAACCACTGAGCAAGATTCAAACTTTGACCATTTGGAAAAGATGGAGGTTTCAGATTTGCTCAATAACATCAACAGTGAAGATAAAACCGTTGCATTTGCCGTTGAGAAAGCCCTCCCTCAAATTGAAATAGTAACAAAGGTTGTTATCGAAAAATTAGCTCAAGGCGGAAGACTTTTCTATATAGGGGCAGGAACCAGCGGGCGTCTGGGAATACTAGACGCAAGTGAATGCCCACCCACTTTTGGAGTCTCACACGACTTGGTGATTGGGCTTATTGCCGGCGGTGATACTGCCATAAGAAAAGCGGTAGAATTTGCTGAAGACTCACTCATTCAAGGTTGGGAAGATTTAAAAAAGTATCATATTTCTGAGGATGACATTGTTATTGGTATTGCAGCATCAGGAACAACTCCTTATGTGATTGGAGCATTGGAAAAATGCAATTCAAATAATATAATAACCGGTTGCATTACGTGTAATTTAGGAAGCCCTCTTTCTAAAACTGCCCAATATCCAATAGAAGTCATCGTTGGTCCTGAATTTGTAACCGGAAGTTCTAGAATGAAAGCCGGTACTGCTCAAAAAATGGTATTGAATATGATATCAACAGCAACAATGGTAAAACTGGGCAGGGTAAAGGGAAACAAAATGGTTGATATGCAATTGAGCAACCACAAACTCGTTGAACGAGGTATTCAAATGCTTATGAAAGAACTTTCAGTTTCCAAAGAAAAGGCAAGGCAACTTTTAGAACAACATAAGAGTGTTAGAAACGCTATAGCAGCCTATTCAAATAAATAAAAAATGAAAGAGCAAAAGCACACAAACAAAGAAATATTAATGACCGGCATCAAGTATATGGCTCTTTCTTTACCCTTGATGTTTGTGGGGCCTTATGTAATCACACTCGGATTTTTAAATAAAGACAACGCGACATTCTATTTGTTTTTTCCTTTAGGGCTTATTATTGCTATCGCTGCAGTTTTTTTTGCTTTCAAAGGAATAAAAACCATCATGAAATCAATGTTTGACTAAAGATTGGTTTATCAAAAAAGCAAAAAGGACCCCCAATGGCGGTCCTTTTTTTTAATGGTTTATTCGTATTCTTATTGTTTAATCACTTTGACAGTTTTTGAATGTCCTTCAGAAACAATTTTTACCAGATAAGTAGCATTTGATAATGCTGACATATCTACTTCAACAGCTTTAGAATTTGCTTTTTGCACTTTAACTACTTGACCTAAGATATTACTAATTACTACCTCAGAAATAGTTTTATTATAATCCAGGTAGAGAATGTCATTTGTTGGGTTTGGATGAAAGCTAAAGTTTGAATCATCAAAATCATTTAAGTTAAGAGTAATTGTTACCGTTATGGCAAGAGGATCACTCAAACAACCTGCTACAATATTGACTGCATAGTATGTTTCTCCATCCACTAAAACTGTATTTAGGGGTAAAGGATTCGTTCCTGCAAGCGCATCAGCCTCTGTGGCAAACCAAGTAACATCAGTAGGATCCACAACAATATCTACAAGGGTAGCGCCTTCATTAAAGGTTTGTTCAGTATCTCCTGTTGGTGCAGGTGGTGCTGTACATCCATCGAGCGTTAATCTTCCAAAATATTGACCTGAATCTCCGGAAATCAATGTACTGATTCCGGTTGCAGGATCCAGTCTGTGAACTCCTGATGCACTTGTCCAAAGAATTTCACCATTTCCTAATTTTGCAACTCCCCTCAAATTACCTTCATTCCAAAAGTCAAGTATGGAGCCATCAGTTTCTGAAAAGCGATACAAGCCATTTTGATTTCCTCCACTAATTATACTGAAAACAGCAGCCAGTATTACTCC
The DNA here is from genome assembly GCA_024742935.1 of Flavobacteriaceae bacterium. Lineage (GTDB taxonomy): Bacteria > Bacteroidota > Bacteroidia > Flavobacteriales > Flavobacteriaceae > Planktosalinus. The sequence continues at coordinate 941 of JANSXN010000112.1, read as the reverse complement.
GGGTTCTTCAATTTCTATTTGTTGTATAAAATTTACGACTCCGGGTTCAAGGATGTTTCCTAAAACATTTCCGTCATAATCTCTTCTTTCAATTTTGGATGTGCTGGCTCCTATATAAGAAATATAAACTTCGCCATCACCGTTATCTACGATATCAAAAGCCGAAACACCGGCTGTTGAAAAGAATCCCAAATTGTTTCCGTCAAGGTCAAATCTGATAATCGCATCATCCGGAGCTCCATTTTGAGAACCGGCATTTGTGAGCCAAACTTCACTTTCATTGATTAACGCCATCCCTTTGATGTTGTCTAGGCCCCCACTAATTGTGCTTAATAGATTTCCGTCTAAGTCATAACGCTCAATTTTATCTCCTATTTGATATGATATCCATATTTCATCTCCCACTTGAATCAGAGCTTTAGGTGTCCCTGCGTCTAATACAATAAAGGAAGGGTCAATAATGTCTCCGGTCATGGGGTCCAATAATACAACATTTGGTGACTGAATCACAGCAATGCGCTCTTGTGCTTCCAGTGAATAAGAGAAGCTTAATACACATAGTAAGACAAAAGCAATTAATTGAGTAGTTTTTAATTTCATAATACCAAGTTTTAAATTACCTATGAATATAAATAATTTTTAAAGATTTACAAAATATAAATAATTTATTAGGGTTAAATAGCTAATAAACAGAGTGATAAAAATCCTCTTATCGCTAGATGAAGTGTTTTAAAAGAAGCTTGCATGCTGAAGCTTTAAAATTTAAAGCGAAGATAGGGCAGCGGCACGAGCTTTGCGATTGCGCCTCACCTATAAAAAAAAAGAGGCTGTCCAAAACTGGACAGCCTCTCATAAAGAAGGCGGCGACATACTCTCCCACTGGATAGCAGTACCATCTGCGCTAACGGGCTTAACTACTCTGTTCGGAATGGTAAGAGGTG
>JANSXN010000027.1 GCA_024742935.1 Flavobacteriaceae bacterium | reverse complement strand
GTCTGTGGGGTTGTTGCTTGCTTTTATGTTTTTATTCCCAAACATCACAGACGGGATTTCCTGGCTGAGTTTTGGACGATTAAGACCATTGCACACAAATGCCGTGATTTTTGCCTTTGTGGGGAATGCCATGTTTGCCGGAATCTATTATTCTCTGCAACGTCTCCTCAAGGCGAGAATCTTCAGTGACTGGTTGAGTAAAATCAACTTCTGGGGATGGCAGTTCATCATTGTTGCTGCTGCAATCACTTTACCTATGGGCTTGACATCTTCAAAAGAATATGCCGAGCTCGAGTGGCCCATTGATATCGCTATTGCGGTTGTGTGGGTGGCATTTGGTATCAATATGATTGGTACCATTTTACGCAGAAGGCAACGTCACCTTTATGTAGCGATTTGGTTCTATCTGGCAACATTTGTTACGGTAGCCGTTCTTCACATTTTTAACAGCCTTGCATTGCCGGTTGATTTCTTAAAAAGCTATTCTGTGTATGCGGGGGTACAAGACGCTCTGGTACAATGGTGGTATGGTCACAATGCCGTGGCGTTTTTCCTTACGACACCCTTTCTTGGGTTGATGTATTACTATGTACCTAAGATTGCAAACAGACCCGTTTACTCATATCGATTGTCCATCATTCACTTCTGGTCGCTTATCTTTATTTATATCTGGGCGGGTCCTCATCACTTGTTGTACACCGCATTACCTGCCTGGGCACAAAGTCTTGGGGTTGCTTTTTCAGTGATGCTTATTATGCCTTCCTGGGGTGGTATGATTAACGGTTTGCTCACGCTGCGTGGTGCTTGGGATAAAGTGCGCACAGATCCCACGCTGAAATTTATGGTGGTAGCCATCACAGGTTATGGTATGGCGACTTTTGAAGGTCCTATGCTTTCGTTGAAAAACGTAAATGCCATAGCCCACTTTACAGATTGGATTATTGCGCACGTTCACGTGGGGGCACTTGCGTGGAACGGATTCTTAACTTTTGGTATGATTTACTGGTTAATACCGAAAATTTTCAAAACCAAACTGTTCTCTGTTGGGATGGCCAACTTCCACTTCTGGATTGGAACTTTGGGAATCATTATCTATACCTTACCGATGTATGTTGCCGGATTTGTTCAAGCCTCTATGTGGAAGCAATTCAATCCTGATGGTACGCTGGTATATGGTAACTTTATGGAGACTGTCGTCGAAATCATGCCAATGTACTGGATGAGAGCCATAGGGGGTAGTATGTATATCCTTGGCGCATTTGTAATGCTTTACAACATTGTTAAAACAGTGAGACAGGGCACAGCTGTTACAGATGAACTTGCTGAGGCTACAGCACTTGAACGTGTTTCAAAAAGACGTGTTAAGGGAGAGGGTTACCACACCTGGTTAGAAAGAAGACCGGTTCAGTTAACCTTGCTTGCAACGGTTGCTATTTTAATTGGGGGCATTGTTCAAATTGTGCCAACGCTGGTTGTCAAATCCAATATACCAACCATAACCAGTGTACATCCTTATACACCACTGGAATTAGAAGGTCGTGATTTATATATAAGGGAAGGTTGTGTGGGATGTCACTCTCAAATGGTGCGTCCTTTCAGAAGTGAGACCGAGCGTTATGGAGGGGAGTATGCCAAAGCGGGCGAATTTGTTTATGATCACCCATTCCTTTGGGGAAGTAAACGCACAGGTCCGGATCTTTTACGCGTAGGCGGAAAATATTCAGACAGCTGGCATTTCAACCACTTTTATGACCCACAAAGCACGTCGCCGGGTTCTATAATGCCAAGTTATAAATGGCTCATTAACAAGGAACTTGACAAATCTAAAACCCAGAGAAAAATGGAGGTGATGGTGAGTTTGGGTGTTCCTTATACCGAGGAAGACATTGCAAGGGCGCAGGAATGGATGCTGGAGCAGGGTGCCGAAATTGAGCAAAACCTGTATGCAGACCCGGAATTTGTGCGTGTCTATGAAGCCGAAAAACAATATGCGCTGGATAACGGCTTGGAGTTTACCGAAATGAAACATCGGGAAGTGGTTGCTATGATTGCATATCTGCAACGTCTGGGAACCGATATTAGAGTAAAGATGAATGATGAGGAATTGTCTAACATAGAAAATCAATAAGCCATGTTAAAGTATATTAAAGGCCATATGGACTCGATTCAGGGTATAGAGGTTTACCCCATTATATCACTAATTATCTTTTTCACATTTTTTACTGTCCTCTTTATTTGGGTAGTGACCTCAAAGAAAAAGTATATTGAAGAAGTAAGTAACATTCCTCTGGAACTGGACGAGGAAACAAACAACCAAGACCAATGAAAACAGTTAGTATTCTAAGAATTTTATTCGTTGCAGCGCTATCTTTATTTTTGATAGAAGGGTTAGCCAGAACTTCAGATCAATGGGCCATTGTTGAAGCCCCCATACTTATAGCCGTTTGGCTTGTTATCATACTCTTTATGATAGCCATAGAGGTAAGTGTAGCATCCATTCAACGCTTGTTATTTGAAACTCTTAATGAGGAAGCAAAAGCACGTTATTTAGCAAAAGAAGCTGAAAGCAAAAATGCCGGCAAAAAATGGCTGAATAAAACCTACCGCTTATTGGTGGGTGAGAAAAAAGCCCGTTCTGATGAAGAAATCATTATTGATCACGATTATGACGGGATAAGAGAGTTGGATAACAATTTACCAACCTGGTGGGTGTATGGTTTTTATGCGACTATAATTTTTGCAGTGGTTTATATGGTTCGATATCACGTTTTTGACGGTCCCACTCAGGAAGAGGAATACCGTCGGGAGGTTGCTGCAGCACAAGCTGAAATAGAAGAATACCGAAAAACTGCCAAGGGACTTGTGGATGCCAGTACTGTGGTTATGTTAACAGATGAAGCAGATCTCAGCGCCGGAAAGAATGTTTTTGATTCCAATTGTGCCGTTTGTCACCGTGCCGATGGAGGTGGGGGTATTGGTCCTAATTTAACAGATTCTTATTGGATACTGGGAGGAAGTCTCAGCAATATCTATGAAGTCATTTCAGAAGGTGGTCGCCCCGGTAAGGGGATGATTCCCTGGAAAAATGATTTAAGACCATTGCAAATCGCTCAGGTCTCCAGCTATATTATGACTTTGCAAGGCACCAATCCGCCTGATGCTAAGGAGGCTGAAGGTGATTTGTATGAGCAGGAAGCAATTGCTGAAGAAATAGAAACTGCTGAAGAAAAAATAGACCAACCGGAACTATCAGAAGAAGAGCTAGAAAGTGATTTGGAAATAGAATAAGTATTTAAAACCTTTGTGTCTTTGTGCCCCAGCTTGCCGGCAGGCAGGTTTGTGGCAAATAGGATGAATTAAACTTAATAATGGAAAACCAGGAAAAATTTCGGGACAGTATTGGAACCATCGATGATGAAGGTAAAAGAAAGTGGGTCTTTCCAAAAAAGCCGAGCGGTAAACTGTATCGGTATCGAAAATATGTGAGCTATGTCCTGCTTGTGTTTTTTCTGGCGTCTCCATTTATAAAAATTGACGGCAATCAGTTCTTGCTATTTAATGTTCTGGAACGAAAGTTCAACATCTTTGGTTTTCCATTCTGGCCACAGGACTTTTATTTGTTTGTTTTGTCAATGATTATTGGGGTGGTTTTTTTGACTTTGTTTACAGTTGCTTTCGGAAGAATTTTTTGTGGATGGATTTGTCCGCAAACCATTTTTATGGAAATGGTTTTCAGGCGCATTGAATATGCTATTGAAGGCGATCGCGGTAAGCAAATACGACTTGCAAAAATGCCTTGGAATGGAGAGAAGATAAGAAAACGACTGTTGAAATGGGCGATTTTCTTTATCATTTCTTTTATCATCGCCAATGTTTTTCTGGCCTACCTTAATGGCAGCGACCGCTTGATACTTTATGTTTTGGAAGGCCCGTTGAATCACTTAAGCACCTTTATTGGCTTGCTTATTTTTACAGCTGTGTTCTATTTTGTATTTGCGTGGTTCAGAGAACAGGTGTGTATTATTGCCTGTCCTTACGGAAGGTTACAAGGGGTCTTACTGGATACTAAATCCATTGTGGTTGCTTATGACCACAAACGTGGCGAAAGGGAAGAAGGGAGAAAGAAATTTCGTAAAAACGAAGACCGCAAAGCTCTGGGCTACGGCGACTGTATTGATTGTTTTCAATGCGTGCACGTTTGCCCAACAGGCATTGACATTAGAAACGGCACCCAACTGGAATGTGTGAACTGTACCGCCTGTATTGATGAATGTGACAGTATAATGGAATCGGTTAATTTGCCAAAAGGCTTGATTCGTTATGCCAGTGAAGAAAATATCGTTGATAAAAAGCCTTTCAAGCTCACTGCAAGAATGAAAGGATATATAGCGGTATTAACCATTTTAACCGGTTTGTTAATCGGGATGCTCTTTTTAAGAAGTGATGTGGAAGCCGTTGTTTTGCGCTTGCCGGGGCAATTGTATGAGTTGAAAGAAGACAACTTGATTAGTAATGTTTATACCTTTAAACTCATCAATAAAACAACCAAGGAATATGACAATATTGAACTAAAACTCCTTTCCCATACCGGTGAAATACGTTTTGTTACGCAGCACGAGGTGGTAGTTCCACCGCAGGACATGGTAGAAGGAACTTTATTTATAGAGCTTCACAGTGCCGCTCTGGAAGGGCATAAAAACAAAGTGGAAATAGGGGTGTACAGTAATGAAGTACTTATAGAAACAACCAGCACCAACTTTCTGGGACCCAGAAGTTTTAATTAAACTATGTCTAATATCTAATGTCTCAAATCTAATATCTATAAAAATGAAAATAAACTGGGGAACAGGAATCGTCATCGCAATAGGGCTTTTTATGAGTTTTATACTCTTCATGGTCATTACCATGATGACAGACAATAATTATGATTATGAAATGGTGGTTGATGATTACTACAAGCAAGAAATTGGCTTTCAAGCTGAACTCGACGGTCGCAATAACGCTGCAAACCTAAGCAATAAGCTAAGAGTTGAACAAAGTTTAGAAGGAATTCTGCTTGTTTTTCCAGAGGAAATTGCTTCTCAAATGGAAAATGGGTCGGTTACGTTTTACAGGGTCAACAAAAAAGACCTTGATTTTGAAAAGTCGATACAACTTTCAGAAAATAAAATGCTCATTCCGGCAGAAAGTCTGCTTCCCGGAAGGTGGGATGTGAGTGTGCGCTGGGAAATGAATGGTAAAACCTATATCACTCAAGACCAAATTACTTTTTAAATGTTACTTTCTGCCCTCATATTTGGACTTTTGGGAAGCCTGCACTGCGTGGGTATGTGTGGCCCCATTGCCTTTATGCTGCCGGTAGAACACAAAAAACCTTTAAAGAAGTTTTTTCAAATAAGCAGTTACCATGCCGGAAGACTTTTTGCCTATGGCCTCATTGGTCTTGTGTTTGGAATACTGGGAAAAAGCTTTTCGCTTTTTGGATTGCAGCAACAATTATCCATCGCTGTGGGAATTCTGATGATCCTTGCGGTGGTACTGCCCAACAAGCGATTTCAAAATACCAAAATCACTGCTTTTTTCTATAAATTCGTTGGAAAAATAAAACAACATTTGGGCGCGTCCCTTAAGAAAAAAACAGCCGACACTTTTTTAACCATCGGGTTTTTGAATGGTTTTCTTCCATGCGGACTTGTTTACATTGCTGTATTTGCCGCCCTAGCTGCCGGTTCGCTTTTACAAAGTAGTTTGTATATGGTTTTTTTTGGTTTGGGAACCATACCGTTAATGAGTGTTGCCATTTATGCAGGCTCTTTTCTAAAAGGCATTAACAGACAAAAAGTACAAAAAGCCATACCCGTTTTTGTGGTTATTATCGGCGTTTTTTTTATATTACGCGGAATGGGACTCGGCATTCCTTTTATTTCACCGGCACCGGTAATTGAAATGGTGAATGCAAATATTGAATGTCATTAATAGAAAAGCACCAAAATTTTAAGTACTCATCCTTTACCGCTTTTGGCTGTTTCGGATGGCAAGGCAAATTCCAAATCAAAAAGCACCAAGCACCAAGCACCAAGCACCAAATTCCATTAACCATTAACAATTAACAAAACAAAAATGAACTACATCCCTGCTGAAGAAGCCGTATCACACATAAAATCAAATAACAGAATCTTTTTTCAAGGGGCTGCTATGACCCCTAAATTCTTAATCAACGCCTTATGCCAAAACTATCAAAAGCTGCATGATGTTGAAATCGTTCAAATGCATACAGAAGGAGACGCATTATATACCCGCGAGCCTTATTGTGACTCTTTTATAACAAACAGTTGCTTTGTCGCCGGAAACGTGAGAAAAGCCATCAACACCCGACGTGGTGATTATACGCCCATTTTTTTAAGCGAACTACACTTGTTGTTCAAGCGAAATATCCTTCCGTTGGATGTGGCGCTTATTCAGGTTTCACCGCCCGATAAGCACGGGTACTGCTCTTTGGGAACTTCCATTGATGTGACGATTACCGCCATTCAAATGGCAAAAATTGTGATTGCTCAGGTCAATCCTAATGTCCCAAGAACTCACGGTGACGGGATTATTCACAAAGACAATATCAATGCCGCTGTTTGGGTAGATGAGCCCATTCACAGTGTTACCGCTTCAGAGCCCACTGAAATAGAAAAACAAATCGGGTACCACGTAGCACAACTGGTAGAAGACGGAGCCACCTTGCAAATGGGCATTGGTGGGATTCCCAATGTGGTTTTATCTAATTTAATGAATCACAAACGACTGGGGATCCACACAGAAATGTTTTCAGACGGGATTCTTCCTCTCATCGAAAAAGGAATCATCACCGGCGAAGACAAAGTGGTGAAAAGAGGGAAATTGGTAACCTGTTTTGCGATTGGTTCTCAAAAACTGTATGACTTTTTGGATGACAATCCCATTGTGCATTTTAAAGAGGCCGCTTATACAAACGACACAGCCATCATTCGCCGCAACCCCAAAGTAACCGCCATCAACAGTGCCATTGAAATTGATATCACCGGGCAGGTATGTGCAGACACCATTGGGAAAATGCAATACAGCGGTGTGGGCGGACAAATGGACTTTATAAGAGGAGCTTCCCTTTCTGAATGTGGTAAGCCCATTTTAGCCCTGCCATCCATCACCAATAAAGGGATTTCAAAAATTGTCCCTTACCTCAAAGAAGGCGCCGGAGTGACTACAACACGAGCTCACGTGCATTACATCGCCACAGAAAACGGCGTCGTGGACTTGTATGGAAAAACCCTGAAACAACGCGCCCAAGCCCTGATCTCCATCGCTCACCCGGACCATCAGGATGCACTGGACAGAGCGGCTTATGAGCGGTTTAGTTTTTAGTTTGATTTTATTGTTTGTTTCAACCTGAATAAATGCCACTTAAAACTAAAATAATTATCTGAAAAATAATAGAATAACCAGGCGTTACAGCGAATCCTTCATATTAAAATTTTCTATACTCTTTACAACTTATTGGGTGTTCTGTAATCTTTTTATATTTACATGGTGGCTTTTGGGTGCCTTTATCCTGCCTTGAAGGTGGCTTAAAGGGGGCATTCAAGTGCCATTAGAGTGGGAATAAAGTGGGGCTTGGGTGGCATTCGACCCCCTTGAACCATACAAACAAGCTACATGAATTATACAAACAAGCCACATGAAACCTACGAACAAGCTTCATGAAACATACATAGATTGTTTTTTTTAATACACTCCGGTCATTGATTTTAACAAAAAAGTATCAGAAATGAAAACGTTATTTTAATAGGGAGATTTAAATTCGATGAGAGTGCGTTTTGAGCATTCCTGAATATAGTGCCTTTTTTTATTTATACTTACTTTTTATAAAAATGTGGAATCCCGTAAAATCATTATAAAACAATGTTTTGGATTTGTTTTTTGGGTAGGTTTTAACAAATTGTTATATATTTGAATCTATCCCCATTGGTTTTAAAGTTTAGAACCTCTCTTATATATAACTTATAAGTTGTATATACGCAATAAATCAACGCAAAACAATATAGTATCATAGGAATGAAACAGTTCAGTTTTAAGTCTATTTCTTTTGAATATAAACATGTTAGTTAAAATTTAAAATAATACGAATTGAAGATAAATTGGAACGAAATATTTGAAAGAATCAAAGTCTTTATATTTAGTATACCAGGGACTTTAAAAGAAACGTTTTCTTGGTTACTTATATCCTATTTGATACCAATTATAAATATTGGAATAATATGGGGAATTAAACAAGATGAATTTGTTTATTCATTAGAAATATTAAGTATAATATTAGTAACAAATGCTTGTTTTTTAACATCTCTTTTTTATCTCGCTTTTTCAAACAAAAGTGAAAGAAAAACTTTGAACACAATTGCAATTGCATTTTATGTACTGACAATTACACTATTTGTAGTTTCAACTGTCGAAATTATTGCTCTTAAAGATTTATTTCCTCTTAAAATTTATAAGTCAGGAACAATATTGACATTAGTAGTTTCTGTTATTCTTGGTTTAATAAGTAAATACGACGAACAAATTGCTTTAAGTAAAGAAAGAGCTAAATCCAGTAAAGAGAAAAAATCAACAGAGGTTGGAGGTAAAAACATAAAAATATGACTAACATAACATTAAATACGATAAAGGTTCAACAGCCAATAGGTCAGATTTATGTAGCAAAAATCTCACCTGAAAAATTGTTAGCGATGTCAGTTGTTGACCGAAGAAGGATTGCTGAAGACGATGAAATTTTAGGAATCCAAAGAGAGTTAAGAGAAGATAAAGTAAAGCAAATAAAAAGTTACTTAAGTTCTATTGATGCTACTTTTCCAAATTCAATTATTGTTAATACAACTTCTGATTTTATAGAAAATGAAACATTGAATGAATTAACACTCAAAATTGATGATTCAACATTCACCATAATAGATGGACAACATAGAGTTGAGGGTTTTAGAGATAATCAAAAAGATAATTTTGAACTTATAGTAGCAATTTTCAAAGATTTAAAACTTGATCAACAAGCAAATATTTTTTCAACAATAAATTCTCAACAAACAAAAGTTGATCCGTCTCTTAACTTAAATCTAGAATTGAATAGTAAGTATTATACACCTACTAAAATGATGATAGAAGTTGCTCAATCTTTAAATTTCGACAAGGATTCACCTTGGAATAATAACATAAGAGTTTTAGGAAGTCAAACCGGAAAATATCCTAAAGGAATAATTTCCTTATCAGCATTTGTAAAACCTTTAATTAATTTAACTTTTCCTGAGAAAGACTATTATGAAATCAGAAATGCACTAATTGATTCTTATCCAGAATTTCCTCAATTCGACAATTTCAACTATAAACTTGAAAGATATCTTTTTTGGGAATTTTACAAGAGAAAAGATTTTGAATCTATATACAAAATTCTTTTCAACTTCTTTTCTGCGTTGAGTATTTTATTAAATAAAGATTGGCTGAATGAACGTTCTTTATTAAATAAAACAACGGGTTACAGTGCTCAAATGAAATTGTTTCAAGACATTATTAAAATTGGAATTAATGAAGGTGACTTATCAAAGGATTTTTTCTTTGACTTACTAAAACCAATTAATAAAATGAATGGAACAATTACAAGTGAAAACTATGGAGCTTCAGGACTGAAAGCTTCAAACGAACTATATTTAGAAATGAAAAAAACTTTGGTTAACATTGTTTAAGAATAATAGCTGTTTCGTTTCTATATAGAAACCGTTTTTTATTTATAAAAATCTAGTTTAACTGAAAATTCAGTGCTTAAAATCCGCTACTATTCTTATACGTAACCTTTCAAAACCCTTCAAAACCCCACCCCACAACTAAAAGTCATCTCCTCCCCACTAACAGGGTGTACAAACGTAAGCCGCTCGGCATGAAGGTGTAAGCGGTTTGCTTTTTTACCATACAAATCATCACCTACAATGGGTGTTTGCAGTCCGGAGTTATGGGCAGCGTGTACCCGTAATTGGTGGGTGCGGCCGGTGATGGGGTAAAAATACACTCGGGTTTGTTTGTTTTTTATTTGGATCACTTCAAAACGGGTTTGAGCGGGCTTGCCGTGTTCATAGCAAACCAGTTGGCGCGGTCTGTCGTCTAAATCCACCCGCAAGGGCAAGTCAATAATACCTTCTTTTTGTTTGATAATACCATCCAGCAAGGCCACATATCTTTTTTTGACAGTGCGTTGGATGAATTGTTTTTGGAGTAATACATAGGCCGCTTCGGTTTTTGCCAAAACAAGCAACCCTGAGGTGGACATATCCAGGCGGTGAACAATCAAGGGGCCGGTAGCTTCAGGATACAATTCTTTCACACGCGTGTAAACAGAGTCTTGGATGATTTTTCCGGGAACCGATAAAAACTCTGCGGGTTTGTTGATGACTAAAAGCGTGTCGTCTTCATACACAATCTCAATTGTTTTTCCCGCAGCTTGATTTTCCTGAAACGGATTGGCTTCCAGGTCCAATCCCTGAAGCATATGATTCATCAAAATGGGTTCGCACTTGCTCTTACAGGCCGGATAAAACTGTTTGTGCTTTCTCACTTCAGACCTAGGGGATTGTCCCCACCAAAATTCAGCCATCGCAATGGGTTTTAAGCCGTTTTTAAAAGCAAAATGCAATAATTTGGGCGCTGCACATTCACCCGCACCCGCAGGCGGATTGTTATCAAAGAGTTCGCCGATGCTTTTGAGTTTGCCCTCACTATTCAAAAAAGCATAGTTGTCAAAAAGCTGCTGCTGCAACACGCCAGATTTTTGTTTTCGGGTTTCTTTGAGGGTATTGATTTCGGCTTTTAAATGTTCAATGACTTTTAAAGCATCGGTTATTTGATGGTTCCAGTATTTGGTCATCTTTTTCAGGAGGATGCTCTGCTGCTTGCTTTCTTCGCTGAGGTTTTTCTGAAGGCTTTTATAGTCTTCAAAAGGCAAGGTGTTTTCGGCTTCTTTTCGTTTTAGATCGCGTGCTAGTTTGCCTTCTTTGATGCGATTTTTTTGTTGTTGAAGGTCTTTTTCGGCATTACCACTAATGGTTTCAAGCGTTTGAAGTGCATGATGATATTTCTCTGAAGATTCCAGGGCTTCAATATCCCTGTTGAGCGCGTTGAGGACTTTTTCTTCCTGTTTAAAAAAACTATTGTGCGCGAGCATATCAAACACAGGAGGCACAAAACGGATATGGTGATTGGATTCTGCCAGTTTACCTGAAAACGCCCATAAATAGCCAAGCGCACCTTCCCGGTTTTGGCACACAAGAACCCCAAACATTTTTCCGATGACCAGTCCCTTTTTTTCGGGATCCAGTCCAAAGTTGTGGTCAAAATCGGTTTGGGTTTCCAGATAGGCTTGCAATTCGCGTGCAGCAATTTCGCTTAAAGCGTGTGGGGTATAGTAAAACGGAAAGGTGAATTTTTCAGGAAGCGCTATTTCTGAAACGTCGGTTTTAAATTTTTGAAAGGGACTTGTGCGCATGCGGCAAAGATAGTTTTTTTACTCATTTTTAGCGGGTTTTGCTTTATTCAATGAGGGAATTGTATCTTTGTGTAAACCCAAAAAAGAAACGGAAGATGAAACACCCATGTAAAATTATCTTTTACAAACAAAAGTTTGATTATGGTGTTCCATCTGACCGATAAAATCGAATAAATAAAAACAGATGAAATCAAAATTCAGCGAAATCATCAATGATGACAAACCGGTATTGGTTGACTTTTTTGCGACCTGGTGTGGTCCTTGTAAAACACTGGCACCCATACTGGATGCGGTCAAAGCCGAACTGGGTGATGCCATTAAAATCATAAAAATTGATGTAGATAAAAACCAGCCTTTGGCAGGAGTGTATCAGGTGAGGGGCGTGCCCACGATGATTCTCTTTAAAAATGGAAAGCAACTTTGGAGACAATCCGGCGTGTTGCAAAAGCAGGAGTTGGTGCAAATCCTTCAACAACACAGTTAAGTAAATGATAGCGGAAGACATATTGTACACATTTGGAGCAGAGAAACTTACTTTTTCGAAAGGCGAACAAATCTTTTCAGAAGGACAGCCTGCTTTGTGTTATTTTCAAATTCTGAGTGGTGAGGTGAAAATGAACAATTTCAATGACGATGGTAAAGAGTTTATACAGGGTATTTTCTTTGCGGGTCAAAGTTTTGGGGAGCCGCCACTTTTTGCAGATGTAAAATATCCTGCTCACGCTGAAGCTTTATCAGACGCTGAGGTGCTTCGGGTTTCAAAAGATGATTTCTTGGAATTGCTCAAAGCACATCCGGATGAACATCTCTCTATCACCAAGGCCCTTGCCAGCCGTTTGTACTACAAAGCCATTATGGCGGCTGAACTCTCCTCCCAGGAACCTGAGCACCGCATCTTGAGAATCATTGATTATTTAAAAAAACACGTTCACGATTTATATGAGCCTTTTTCATTTCAGGTTAATATCACACGACAACAAATAGCAGATTTGACAGGCTTGCGTGTAGAAACAGTCATCAGGGCTACAAAATCACTGGAGAAAAAGGGTGAACTCAAAATAAAAAACCGAAAGCTGTTCAGGTAGAACCCTTATGATTTAGGTCATAAACAATTTTCCAATTGAAAAATACCTTTGTGTACACCTACAAACATAACACCCCTAAGGGGTTTAAATCAATAGTTAATTGAATTTAAACAACATAAAATCAGAGCTAAAATCTTTAAAAATGTATTCGTGAATTGGTGGCATTTTATATCAGACTATATTGATTTTGAATCATGAATGACCTTAAAAACAGAGAAGATATCAAATTGCTGGTCACCTCTTTCTACTCAAAAGTAAGGGAGAGCAAGGAGATTGGGCATTTTTTTAATGAAACCATTACAAACTGGGAGGAACACCTAGAAAAGCTCACCGACTTTTGGGAAAGCAATTTGTTTTTTAAAGCGAAGTTTAAAGGCAACCCTGCCAAAGCTCATATCAAACTCGACCATAAATACCACAAAGGCTTACAAATGGAGCATTTTGGGAATTGGATCAATTTGTGGTTTGAGACCATAGATTCTTTATATGAAGGCGAAAATGCAAATCGTGCCAAGCACAATGCCCGCAAGATGGCTTCGCATTTGTATTTGACTGTTTTTGAGGCACGAAATTAGAAGTTGCAATCCCCTGTCCCGTTTTAAAAACGTTACAGGGCTTGTTGCTGTATTTAACTCTTCTCAAACGCATTAATTGCCACGAATGCACGAATAATTTTCAGGGAATTACTATTCACAATACTAGTAAAAAGGAATGTATTCGTGCATTTGTGGCGTAAATAAGAATGGGCTAAGACCTGTCAAATTTTAAAAACGGGACAGGTCCGGTTGCGGTATTTAGCTCTCAAATTCCTATCTTTACGCTCACAATTAGTTTCAAGTTAAATCGCATATGGATACCAAATACCGCCTGCAGGTAAATGAAGAGTTTGACTTTTCAATTTCTGAAAACGAAATTCAAGAGCTGGACATACAACAAAAAAGCAACAATATCCTTCACCTCATTCATCAAAAGGAATCTGTCAATGCTGAAATTATATCAACCGATTTTATCAATAGAACCTATTCGGTTCAAATCAATTCCAATCTTTATACCGTAAAAATAGGCACTCCGCTTGACGAGCTTATTGATGCGATGGGGCTTTCATTGGGCAATGCAGTGGCTGTAAACGATATCAAAGCGCCCATGCCGGGATTGATTCTTGATGTTCCGGTCAAGGCGGGTGATGAGGTAAAGGAAGGTGATTTTCTGTTGGTTTTGGAAGCCATGAAAATGGAAAATGCCCTCACGGCGCCCCGCGACGGAGTGGTGAAAGCGGTAGCTGTGGTTAAAGGGGATACGGTGGATAAGGGGCAGTTGTTGATTGAGATGGAATAGGTTTTAGACGTTAGATTTGAGATATTAGATTTGAGACAAAGGAGAATTAGAGATGAGTTGACGTAGGACATAAGAAAGGGAGAAGCATCAAATTTCTAAGAATCAAATTCCAAAAAATTTGAAATAGTAAATCTGAAATAATGAATTTGAAATAGTTGAAGTTTGATTGGAATTGAAGCCGAATTCCTCTGTGTAATTCTGCGGTATAACTAAAGCAATCGTTTAAATAAAACATTAATAACTTAGTAGCTAAAAATTTTGAACTCAGATATAAGTATTTACTTAAAGATATTTAACAAAAAGGGGACCCCAGCGGGGTCAAATATTTGTAGTAGCATAATTATATCAAACAAACCGACCCCAGCGGGGTCGCATCTGTATAAGAAGAATTGGGTTCATGACTTGAAATATTAATAACGAGATACTCCCCAAATAAATTTGGGGACGGGCATAAAGATGAAAAAAATACTAATAGCAAACAGAGGAGAAATCGCTTTACGCGTCATGAAAACTGCCCGCAAGATGGGCATCAAAACCGTGGCCGTTTTCTCTGAACCCGACCGAAACGCACCCCACGTGCAATTTGCCGATGAAGCCATTTGTGTAGGCGAAGCTGCGTCAAACAAGTCCTACTTAAGGGGGGAACATATCATCAAACTCGCTAAAGAGCTTCAGGTGGATGGCATCCATCCCGGATACGGATTCCTGAGTGAAAACGCCGCTTTCGCGGAAGCCGTAGAAAAAAGCGGAATCAGTTTTATTGGTCCGCGACCGCACGCTATAAGCATTATGGGAAGCAAACTCGCCGCTAAGGAAGCCGTAAAAGGCTATGACATCCCTATGGTACCCGGAATCGATGAAGCCATCACCGATGTTGCCAAAGCGAAACAAATTGCTAAAGAAATTGGTTTTCCCATTTTAATCAAAGCTTCAGCCGGTGGAGGCGGAAAGGGGATGCGCATTGTGGAAAAAGAAAGCGAACTGGAAGAACAAATGAAACGCGCCATTAGCGAGGCCGAATCGGCTTTTGGTGATGGGTCTGTATTTATTGAAAAATATGTGAGTTCGCCACGACATATCGAAATACAAGTCTTGGCTGACACGCACGGGAATGTGGTACACCTTTTTGAACGTGAGTGCAGCATACAACGCCGCCACCAGAAAGTGGTGGAAGAAGCCCCATCGGCGGTTTTGACTCCGGATATACGCAAACAAATGGGTGAAGCCGCTGTCAAAGTTGCCAAAGCCTGTGACTATGTGGGCGCAGGAACCGTGGAGTTTTTATTGGACGAAAACAAAAACTTTTATTTCCTTGAAATGAATACACGTCTACAGGTAGAACATCCCGTGACTGAACTCATCACCGGTCTTGATCTGGTGGAGCAACAAATCAAAATCGCCCGTGGTGAAACCCTTACATTCAAACAAGAGCAACTACAAATAATTGGCCATGCAATGGAACTGCGTGTTTATGCTGAAGACCCACTGGCAGACTTTATGCCCAGTGTGGGGACTTTGAATAAGTATCGCCCGCCGGTGGGACCCGGCATTCGTGTGGATGATGGTTTTGAAGAAGGGATGGAAGTGCCCATTTTTTACGACCCGATGTTGTCGAAACTCATTACTTACGGTCAAACACGGGAAGAAGCCATTCAATTGATGATAGAAGCGATTGCCGCTTATGAGGTTGAAGGTGTGTCCACCACCTTGCCGTTTGGGAAATTTGTGATGGAACACGAAGCGTTCCGCACAGGAGACTTTGATACGCATTTTGTCAAAAAATACTATTCGGCTGAAAAGCTGCTGGAGCAAAACAAAGCGGAGGCCAAGCTTGCGGCTATGGTCGCATTGAAGGTTTATTTGAAGGATAGGGAAGTGTTGCGGGTTCCTTGATAGACTTGGGATATGAGATTTTAGACATTAGACATTGAGAAATTTAACCTTTGTGTCTTTGCTAGAAACCTCTGTGGTAAAACCAAAACAGGAAACTGTATAGACTCTATTCAAAATGTAGTTTTAAATATCAAATTATAATATCTGAAATAATTATATGAAAAGCCATTTAAAAATAGCCATCAAAGCGGCTCTTCTTGCAGGAAAGGAAATTTTAAACGTTTATGCTCGTGATTTTGATGTGATCCTTAAAGACGATAGTTCGCCACTCACTGAAGCAGATCAGGCTGCAAATAAAGTCATTGTAAGCTTGCTTGAGCAAACGCTTATTCCCATTATTAGTGAGGAGAACAAACAATTGCCTTATGAAACAAGAAAAAGCTGGAACCAGTGTTGGATTGTGGATCCGCTTGACGGCACCAAAGAATTTATCAAAAAGAATGATGAATTTACAGTGAATATAGCATTGGTTGAGCAGGGCATTCCTGTGCTTGGGGTTATCCTTGTTCCTGCCACCAGGGAATTGTATTTTGCTATCGTATCTGAAGGCAAGGCTTACAAAGTGGAACTTGATGATGAAAATCAAGATGGTGAATCTATCTTTGCGAAAGCCATACCTATATTGCCTCATAAAGATGCAACCCAACTGAGAGTGGTGGGAAGCCGGTCTCATATGAATGATGAAACGATGCACTTTTTGGAAACCTTAAAAAAGGAAAGCACTAAGGAACTGAAAATAGTCTCAAAAGGAAGCTCTTTAAAACTCTGTTTGATTGCCGAAGGAGCTGCCGATGTTTATCCGCGTTTTGCTCCTACGATGGAGTGGGATACTGCAGCCGGGCACGCTATCTGTCGTGCGGCAGGTGTTCAGGTTATCGATATCCATACCGGAAACGAAATGAGATACAACAAAGAAAATTTGTTAAATAATTATTTTATCGTTTCAAATGACTAAGGCCTCCCATAAAAGGCACGCTCTAAAAGCTGTAACCTGGCGGATTATTGGAACACTAGACACCATGCTTTTGGCCTGGATTATTTCGGGGAATCCATTAACCGGAGTGAAAATTGGTTTTGCCGAAGTACTCACAAAACTGATTCTTTATTATTTGCATGAGCGATTATGGTATTCCATCAATCTTTCAAAACAAGGTGTATTAAGAGAAAGTCGCAAACGCCATCTTGTAAAAACGGTTACCTGGCGTGTTGTGGGAACACT
Source organism: Flavobacteriaceae bacterium (assembly GCA_024742935.1). Classification (GTDB taxonomy): domain Bacteria; phylum Bacteroidota; class Bacteroidia; order Flavobacteriales; family Flavobacteriaceae; genus Planktosalinus. The sequence continues at coordinate 13,782 of JANSXN010000027.1, read as the reverse complement.
TGACACCATGGCTATTTCCTGGTTTATTACCGGAGATCCATTGATAGGCATTAAAATAGGAATTGCAGAATTATTAACAAAAATGGTTTTATATTACCTGCATGAAAGGGCTTGGTATCGTTTAAATTTTGGATTGAAAAACAGAAAAGAAACCCACTTAAATGACTAAAAATATAATCAAACACGATTTTGTGATTTCAAAAACTCACAGAAATAAGGCAAATAAACATCCCTCATTTGTATTGTGGTTTACGGGACTTTCCGGTTCAGGCAAATCTACTATTGCCAATGCTGTAGAAGAGCAATTATTTGCTATGGGAATGCAAACCTATTCTCTTGACGGCGATAACATTCGCAAGGGTATAAACAACGATTTGGGCTTTTCTGAGGAGGAACGTCACGAAAATCTGAGACGTATTGCTGAAGTTTCCAAGCTGTTTGTCGATGCAGGAATTATCACACTGGCCAGCTTTATTTCGCCTACGCGGAAGGACAGAGCGATGGTAAAAGAAATTGTGGGCGCAGCTCAATTTTTTGAAGTGTTTGTTGATACACCATTGCACATTTGCGAATCACGCGACCCCAAAGGTCTCTATAAAAAAGCACGTGCCGGGGAAATCAAAAACTTTACCGGTATTGATGCACCTTATGAACCGCCACTTAAACCGGATCTACATCTTTTAACTGAAAATGAACCTTTGGATGTATGTGTAGAAAAAGTAATTACCTTTGTAAAACAAATACCAATCTAATAAACCCATGCAAAAATTTTATCTCAATTATCTCGACGAACTGGAGTCTGAAGCGCTATTTATTTTACGGGAAGTAGCTGCTCAGTTTCAAAATCCGGTGCTGTTGTTTTCAGGAGGTAAAGATTCTATAGTGTTGACCCATCTTGCAAAAAAAGCGTTTTACCCCGCAAAAATTCCCTTTGCATTGATGCATGTGGATACCGGACATAATTTTCCGGAAACCATTCACTTTAGAGATAAATTGGTGAGTGACTTTGGGGTTCAATTAGTTGTTGCTTCTGTGCAACAATCCATAGATCAAGGCCGTGTGGCCGAAGAGCGCGGAAAAAATGCGACCCGAAATGCCCTTCAAACCACCACATTGCTTGATGCCATCGAAGCCAATAAAGTAGATTGTGCCATTGGAGGCGGAAGACGTGATGAAGAAAAGGCGCGTGCCAAAGAGCGTTTCTTTTCGCATCGGGATGATTTTGGACAATGGAATCCAAAAAACCAGCGTCCTGAATTGTGGAACCTTCTCAACGGAAAGTGTTTTGACGGGGAACATTTTAGAGCGTTTCCCATTAGTAACTGGACAGAGATGGACGTTTGGAACTATATTTTACGAGAAAGCATTCAGATACCTTCGCTTTATTTCGCCCACGAGCGCGAAGTGGTTTGGCGCAATGATTCCTGGATTCCCAATTCTGATTTTTTAAAATTGGAACCCGAAGAAATTATTCGAACGAAAAAAATAAGATTCAGAACCTTGGGGGATATTACCATAACGGGAGGAATAGAATCTGATGCTGATACCCTGGAAAAAATTGTGGATGAAGTGGCGACTATGCGACAGACTGAAAGAGGTAACAGAGCTGATGATAAAAGAGGTGATACGGCAATGGAGGATCGAAAAAAACAAGGGTATTTTTAATAAAAATAAATGATGTTAGAAAGTAACCAATTATTACGATTTACTACTGCCGGAAGTGTTGATGATGGAAAAAGCACGCTCATTGGCCGTTTGCTGTATGACTCCAAATCTATTTTTGAAGATCAACTGGCCTCTGTTGAAGCCACGAGCAAACGCAGAGGATTTGAAGGGATTGATCTGGCACTTTTTACCGATGGTTTAAAAGATGAACGCGAGCAAGGCATCACTATTGATGTGGCTTATCGGTATTTTACAACACCCAAACGAAAGTTTATCATTGCAGATACTCCCGGGCATATTCAATACACCCGCAATATGGTAACCGGGGCCTCGACAGCCAATGCGGCTTTGATACTTATTGATGCTCGTCACGGTGTTATTGAACAAACCAAGCGTCACGCATTTATTGCATCGCTGCTTCAAATTCCGCATATGATTGTTTGTGTCAACAAAATGGATTTGGTGAATTATTCTGAGGAGACCTACAATAAAATTGTCGCTCACTTTGAGGAGTTTTCATCCAAGCTTGATGTCAAAGATGTTCGTTTTATTCCCATAAGTGCTTTGGACGGAGATAATGTGGTAAATCGATCCAAAAATATGGATTGGTATCAAGGTTCCCCATTGTTGCACACACTTGAAACGCTCCACATAAGTAGTGACATTAATAAGATTGATGCCCGTTTTGCTGTTCAAACGGTATTGCGGCCTCAACGAGAGGGATTTATAGATTACAGGGGGTATGCAGGCCGTATTTCCAGTGGTATTTACAGAGTGGGTGATGCGGTAACGGTTTTGCCCTCTGGCTTTAGTTCAAAAATTACTTCTATCAATGCCGGAGAAACTGAAATTCAGGAAGCATTTGCACCTATGTCTGTCTCGATGACACTTGAAGACGATATAGATATAAGCAGGGGTGATATGATTGTGAAGCCCAACAATCAACCCGAAATGATTCAGGAGTTTGATGTGATGTTGTGCTGGCTTCACGACCAACCTGCCAGACCACGTGCCAAATACACAATTATGCATACTTCTAATGAAAAAAAGGCACTCATAAAAGAAGTGGTATATCAAGTTGATATTGATACCTATGCCCGCAATACTGAAAATAAGGAACTCACTATGAATGCCATTGCGCGGGTTACTTTAAAAACGACACGCCCATTAATGCTTGACCCCTATCGCGATAACCGAATGACCGGGAGTATTATATTGATAGATGAAAATACCCACGAAACCGTAGCCGCAGGAATGGTGGTTTGATAAATTATTGACGGGTATCGCTCTCAATCATTCCATCTCTTAAACGAATGACTCTTTTTGCACGTTGCGCGATGTCTTCTTCGTGCGTGACAAGTATGACGGTATTTCCTTTTTGGTGAATGGCATCGATGAGATTCATAATTTCTTCAGAGGTTTTTGAATCCAGGTTTCCGGTGGGTTCATCTGCGAGGATTATGGAAGGATTATTGACCAATGCTCTACCCACTGCCACCCGTTGTCTTTGACCACCAGATAGTTCATTGGGACGGTGATCCATTCGGTCTGAAAGGCCCACATCGTGAAGAACTTCTTCAGCGCGTTTGGTGCGTTCTGCTTTTGAGGCTCCCGCATAAATCATCGGTAATGCAACATTATCCAATGCTGTGGTTCTTGGTAAGAGATTAAATGTCTGGAATATAAAACCGATTTCCTTATTTCTTATTTCTGCGAGTTCGTCATCAGTCATGGTGCTTACATTCACTCCGTTGAGCTCATAGCTTCCTGATGTGGCTGTGTCCAGACACCCCAATATATTCATTAAAGTTGACTTTCCGGAACCTGAAGGTCCCATCAAAGCAACATACTCTCCCTTTTCTATATCAAGGTCAATGCCTTTTAAAACATTCAGAATTTCGTGACCCATTTTAAAATCACGTGTAATTTTTCTTATTTTAATGACTAAACTCATACCGTAAATCAGCTTTTTAAGATGCTATTCATTTGTCTTTTTTAATGACAGAATGTTACATTCTGATTGTAAAACTTTCCTTTTCCTGTTCTTTTCTGAAGAAAGCCAATCCCCAATAAAAAGTATCAATGGAAACAGTCACCCCGGGGTGACTTGAAATTTCTTTCCAGGCTTCGGTCATATCTTTTGACCAGTAAATGTCGTCAAAAATAAGTACAGTATCGTTATGAACGCGGGGTAAAAGTTTTTCAAAATAGCTTAAAGTGTCGTTCTTGTTGTGGTTTCCATCTATAAAAACACAATCAGGCGAAAAACCAATAGGGGTATTTAGAAAATGATCAAAAGGGTCATTGATAATTTTTAAATTTTGACAGCCGGTTTCTCTTAGTTTTTTTTCAGCAAATGCAGCGGTTGCAGGACAGCCTTCAATACTGGTAACCGTGTTTTTTTTGTTTAAAGCAAACGCATAAGTTGCCTTCCCTAATGAAGTTCCCAGTTCGATCGTATTTTGAAAGTCTAAATATTTTGAAAGTCTCCACAGCAGTTGTTGTCTTTTTAAGGAAATTCCTGCGTGTTTTGAAATGGCTGAAACTTTTCTTTCGTTGGAACGAAAAACTTTTGAACCTGCACCAAACTCTTTTACGGTGAGAATTTCGGCGCTTTCTTTTAAGTTCAGGTTGTATTTCTCTAAAAGCTTGTATTCCGGATATACGTGATTATCATTAAAACATTTAGTTACCAGATCAAAAACAAAAGGGGAGTGCACCCCATGAAGTTTTATGGAGCGGAAGTAGTGTTTTAAATAAGATATTATTTGGTACATATTTTAGACAATAGATAAGAAATTTCAAAATGCCAAGCACCTTACGAGACCACTTGTCGAACTGAGCGTTAGCTAAATTCCAAGTAATCAATATCCAATTTCAACTTTAAATTTAAACATCGAACCTGAAACTTAGAACTCACCTTCGCTTAAGCTATGGTGGGCAAAGCCTCAAACCTATTCCATTCCCACATCTTTGCGTCTTTTTGTAAATGCAATTAAAATGACTCCTATAAGTATAAACAAAGCTATGCGATAGATAAAGTCGCCATATTTTACATAAAACGTGAATTCTTCATTGAGGTAAATGGTTCCGGCCAGGGCGCCTTTAGTGTTGTATGCCAGAGTTTCTCCCACATCGCCACGCTGATTTATAAATCCTGAAATACCGGTATTGGCACTTCTGGCAATACTGCGACGGGTTTCCACCGCTCTTAGTTTTGCCAGGCTGAGGTGTTGCTTATGACCTTGAGTTTCACCCCACCAGGCGTCGTTGGTAATGATTGCCAGAAAGTTTGCTTCATTGCGCACATACCCGGTTACAAATTCGCCATAAACAGACTCATAACAGATGATGGGTCCGGCGGCAAATTGATTGTCCTTATTTTTAAAAACACCCCGATAATCCTGTGTTGTTTTCATTGCGACGGTTCCGCCCAGATCGAGCATAATGTCGCCGAGCAATGGTTTTATGATACCCACATAGGGAGTACTTTCTACACCCACCACGAGTTTTGATTTGTGATAGAGGTCCATTTCAGGTTTTGGACTGATCATAAAAGCCGAATTGTAGGTGTTATAAAACAAGCCGTTATCAAAGGTATTGGTTTGGAGGGTTGCTTGTTTGGGGTCGTCAAAGACTTTAAAAAGGGATACTCCCGATAGAAAATTCAGGTTAGGATAGTCATTTAAATAATCTCTGATTCTCTGTGTTGTAGCGCCGGTTTCAAAAACCTCTATGCGTTCATTGTCTGCAAAAACCGTTTCGGGTGAGATGACAAAATGGGTTTCCTGTGTGACTTTGGTGTCTGCAAGTTCAAAGAGCAGAGTTGCTATTTCGTCGTTAGACACATTGTATTTTTCTGAATAGGGGTCAATATTGGGTTGCAAAACCACCACATTTACTGTTTCTCCTGTTTCTTTATAGGAAGAATACATCGCTAATGAAATGAGAATGGGAACTAAAATGTAAATCCCGGTTTTTATGCTTCCGCGTAAGACAATCTTTTTGTCATTAAACTCTTTATATAAAATATAGCTTTTAAACACACCCAGATTGACGATCCATACCCAAAGTGTGCCGCCAAAAGTACCTGTATATTCATACCACTGAACCCAGCTGATATAGTCTGAAAACCCATTGCCCAGATTGAGCCAAGGCCAGGAAAAATCCCAATTGAGGTGCATTTTCTCAAAGCAAATCCAGAGCGTTGCCAGAAAAACCGTGGATTTAAAAAAGGTGGTTCGTTTGGCAAAATGATGGTACAAAAGAACCACCAGTGCCATTAACAGCGAGTTTACGGTAATGGCAAAAATGGCACCAAACTCTGAGGAAAACCAGAGCCAATTTGTTTTAATAATGTTCCAGGTTAGAAAGGCAATGTAAGCAAATAAGAATACCCGCCAGCCTTTTCGTTTGAGCGTTGAAAGCCTTATTTCGCGTTCAAGAATGAGTAGTGGGACAAATCCAAAAAACAGCAATAATGGAAATCCCCAGGTGGGCCAGCCAAACGATAAAATGATGCCGGAAGCAATCGCGAGTGCCAAATGTCTCATAGATGGAGGTCTTTTTTATTGGGTGTAAAGATACTTAGAAGATTTATATAGTGAGGTATTTGAAGATCAAGGTTCAAGGTCCAAAGTTTAAGGTTCAAAGACTCACAAACTCACCACTATTTACTAATTAGCCACTTCACTTATAAACTTTATGCGATACAGGCGTAACTCTTCTTCTTCATAGTCGCCATCAAATTCTTTTAGGGCATCTTCAATTTTATCAGTTTCTGCTTCCAGAAAGTAATCGTGAATTTCTTCCTGCTGATCCTCATCGAGGATTTCATCAAGATAATAGTTAATATTTATTTTGGTTCCACTATAAACAATGGCTTCCATTTCTTTAATAAACTCATCCATAGAGAGGCCTTTTGCTTTAGCAATATCAGGAAGTTGAAGTTTTCTGTCAACATTTTGGATAATATATAGTTTTAAAGCACTGTTTGAACCTGTTGTTTTCACTATCAGGTCGTCGGGTCTTTCAATGTCATTATCTGCAACATAGCGGTTGATAAGGTCAACAAAGGTTTTCCCATATTTTTTTGCTTTTCCTTCACCCACGCCGTGCACATTCGAAAGTTCGTCAATGGATCCGGGGTATTTGAGTGACATATCTTCCAATGAAGGGTCTTGAAAAATAACAAAGGGTGGAAGTTCCAGCTTGTGGGCTAGTTTTTTTCGTTCTTCTTTGAGGAGTTTAAATAGGTTTTCATCTGCAACACCACCACCTTTTTGCTGTGAAACAATGGAATCATCATTGGCTTCCTTAAAGGAGTGATCCTCTGTCATCATAAAGGATTGTGGGTTTTTCAGGAAATTTGCTCCACTTTCAGACAGCTTAATTACACCATAGGTTTCTATGTCTTTTGTAAGCATACCGGTTACTAAAACCTGACGTAAAAGTGCCATCCAGTACTCGGGTTCTTTGTCTTTTCCAGTGCCAAAAAAGGGCTGTGTATCGAGGCGATGTGAACTTATCAAAGCACTTATTTTACCTATAAGAATTTGAACAATGGCTTTTGACTTGTATTGTTGATTGCTTTCTTTGATGACTTTGAGAAGTTTTACAACATCGTCTTTTGCTTCGTGTTGTTTTTTAGGATTGCGCATATTGTCATCCATATCGCCACCTTCACCGGTTTCGTTATCAAATTCTTCTCCAAAGTAATGAAGAATAAATTTTCTGCGTGACATAGAGGTTTCAGCATAAGCGACCACTTCCTGCAAGAGGGCATGACCTATTTCCTGTTCAGCTACAGGTTTACCGCTCATAAACTTTTCCAGTTTTTCAATGTCTTTATAGGAATAGAAAGCGAGGCAATGACCTTCACCACCGTCTCTTCCGGCGCGACCGGTTTCCTGATAGTAGCTCTCTATACTTTTTGGTATATCGTGGTGAATTACGAATCGCACATCGGGTTTATCGATTCCCATTCCAAAAGCGATGGTTGCGACAACCACATCTGTATCCTCCATAAGGAACATGTCCTGATGTCTAACCCGTGTTTTGGGATCGAGACCTGCATGATAAGGAATTGCTTTTACTCCGTTCACCTGAAGGGTTTGAGAAAGCTCTTCGACGCGCTTGCGGCTCAGACAATATACAATACCGCTTTTGCCTTCATTTTGTTTTATAAACCGAATGATATCTGCATCTACATTTTTTGTTTTGGGACGCACCTCATAATAAAGGTTTGGGCGGTTGAAGGAGGCTTTAAATACTTTTGCATCCTGAATGTTTAGGTTTTTAATAATGTCCTCCTGTACCTTGGGTGTTGCAGTTGCTGTGAGAGCTACAATGGAAATGTTGTCACCAATTCGCTCGATGATTGACTTCAAATTTCTGTATTCAGGCCTGAAGTCGTGTCCCCATTCGCTGATACAGTGTGCTTCATCAATAGCGAGAAATGAGATGGGTACACTGCGTAAAAATGCTACATTTTCTTCTTTTGTGAGAGACTCCGGTGCTACATAGAGCAATTTTGTCACACCGTCAACAATGTCCTTTTTGACTTGTTTGATTTCAGTTTTATTCAGGGATGAGTTTAAAACGTGTGCTATTCCTGTTTCAGAGGAATTAGCTCTGAGGAAATCCACCTGGTTTTTCATTAAAGCGATAAGGGGAGAAACAACGATAGCCGTACCTTCTGCAATGAGAGCCGGAAGCTGGTAGCATAAGGATTTACCACCACCTGTGGGCATTATGACAAAAGTGTTTTCATTGTTGACAACACTCTTGACAACCTCTTCCTGCAAGCCTTTAAAAGTGGAAAATCCAAAATACCTTTTTAGGGCTGCTTGTATGTCAATTTCATTCACTTACTATAATTATTTTATCTACATTTGTACTCTAAATATAGTAATTCTTTTAGAAGCTACAAACCAAAAAAACTGTTAAGTTTTGCAAAGTCGTCAAAAAATTATTTCCATTGCCAAAGAAACCATAGAAACTGAAAGCAGAGCCATTGCATATCTCGCTAATTTAGTGGATGATGAGTTTGCGCAAGCTGTTGAATATGTTTTTCATTCAGGCGGTAGGGTTATTATTACAGGAATTGGAAAAAGTGCTAATATAGCTACAAAAATTGTCGCAACTTTAAATTCTACAGGAACGCCTGCTGCTTTTATGCATGCTGCAGATGCAATTCACGGAGATTTGGGAACCATACAACCGGAAGACAGTGTGATTTGCATTTCAAAAAGCGGTAACACACCTGAGATAAAGGTTCTTGTTCCGCTTATAAAATCCTTAGGAAATAAGCTCATTGCAATTACCTCAAATAAGGACTCTTTTCTCGGAAAAAAAGCAGACTATGTGTTGAATGCTTTTGTGGAAAAAGAAGCTTGCCCAAATAATTTGGCACCCACAACCAGTACAACGGCACAACTCGTTATTGGTGATGCTTTTGCTATGTGTTTACTTGATTTAAGAGGATTTTCCAGTAAAGATTTTGCACGCTTTCATCCGGGTGGATCATTGGGTAAACAACTTTATTTGCGAGTGGCAGATTTATCTGAAGCCAATGAAAAGCCAAAAGTTAGTTTAGATTCAAGCATCAAGGAGGTGATTGTAGAAATATCTGAAAAGATGTTGGGTGTTACTGCAGTTATTGAGGATGAAAAAATTATAGGAATCATAACTGATGGAGACTTGCGGCGAATGCTTACTAAGACAGATGATATAAGCAATTTAAAAGCTCGTGATATCATGACTAAAAGCCCTAAAAGCATTGAAGCCCAATCAATGGCAGTAAAAGCAATGGAATTAATGGAAACGCACGGTATTTCCCAGCTTCTTGTTGAAGAAAATGGAACCTATAAAGGTGTACTTCACATTCACAATCTTATTAAGGAAGGAATTATTTAATGGTAGCCCGCAAAAAGAAAAACCCGAATGCAGAGATGTCGTTTCTAGATCATCTGGAAGACTTGCGTTGGCATCTTATAAGAGCTACAATGAGTATTGTCATCATTGGAATGGTTGCTTTTCTGGCTAAAGACTTTATTTTTGATGTCATTATTTTTGGACCTAAAAGTGCTGACTTTATAACTTACAGGGTTTTGTGTGACATTGCTCAGTATGTGGGACTTCAGGACAGCTTTTGTTTTGATGAGTTGCCTTTTAGGATTCAGAGCAGGACAATGGCAGGGCAGTTTTCAGCACATATATGGACGTCAATCACTGCCGGTTTTGTCATAGCATTTCCTTATGTGATTTATGAATTTTGGAAATTTGTGAGTCCGGGTTTACTTCAAAATGAACGCAGTACAGCCCGAGGGTTTATTTTTATTTCCTCTTTGTTATTTTTTATAGGTGTCACTTTTGGTTATTATGTAATCACTCCTTTATCAATTAATTTTTTAGGGAGTTATCAAGTAAGTGGCGAAGTGTTTAATGATTTTGACTTGAGTAGTTATATTGGTCTGGTGCGATCTTCTGTGGTTGCCTCCGGATTGATTTTTGAGTTGCCCATCATTATTTATTTCCTCACTAAAATAGGTTTGGTTACTCCAGAGATACTCAAAAAATACCGAAAAATCGGTCTCGTTGTTGTACTTATTATTTCTGCAATTATCACACCACCGGATATTGTAAGTCAAATTATTGTAGCGATACCCATTTTAGTATTGTATGAAATCAGTATTATTATATCAAAAATAGTGGTGAGAAATCAATCCCGCGCCTCCGCTCGGGATGATAAGAAACAAAAAACTTAATACAACTTGCCCTATGTCAAACAATAAGGTTGATGAATTCAACAGCTATCGCGAACGGATGAATGAAAAGCTACTTGGCGATAATAATAAAATGATTAAGCGTATTTTTAACCTTGATACAAACGCCTATATGGAAGGTGCTTTGGATGTAAAAACCAAGGAATTACTGGGTCTGGTAGCATCGGCTGTCTTGCGATGTGACGACTGTATTGCCTATCATTTACAATCTGCATACAAACTGGGCGTTAGTAAAGAAGAGATGATGGAAACGATGGGCATTGCCACATTGGTGGGTGGAACTATTGTGATTCCTCATTTGAGACGGGCTTATGAGTTTTGGGAGGCTTTAGAAGATAAAAATTAAAGGAAGTTGAATCCAAGACTTGAAGTTCATTTTAAAACAATTTTATGAAATTAAGAGCAGAAAATTTAGTCAAATCCTATAAAGGGCGTGATGTTGTTAAAGGCATTAACGTTGAGGTGAACAAAGGAGAAATTGTGGGACTTTTAGGTCCAAACGGAGCCGGCAAAACCACTTCTTTTTATATGATTGTTGGTTTGATTAAACCCAACAAAGGCAAAATTTTTCTCAATGATACTGAAATCACAAAATACCCTATGTATAAAAGGGCTCAAAATGGTATTGGGTACCTGGCGCAGGAAGCATCAGTCTTCAGAAAATTGAGTATTGAAGAGAATATTTTAAGTGTACTGCAACTCACAAACCTTTCCAAAGAGGAGCAGCACCAACGCATGGAATCGTTGATCGAAGAATTTGGCTTGGGTCACATTAGAAAAAACCGGGGTGATTTACTTTCAGGAGGGGAGCGCAGGCGAACTGAAATTGCTCGTGCTCTGGCCACAAACCCATCTTTCATTCTTCTTGATGAACCTTTTGCCGGAGTTGACCCGGTAGCTGTTGAAGACATTCAGCGAATAGTGGCCCAACTCAAGAATAAAAATATTGGAATTTTAATTACAGACCACAATGTCCAGGAAACACTAGCTATTACAGACCGCACCTATTTAATGTTTGAGGGCAGCATTCTTAAACACGGAATTCCGGAAGAATTAGCTGCAGACGAGATGGTAAGAAAAGTGTATCTAGGTCAAAACTTTGAATTGCGCAAAAAGAAACTGGACTTCAATTCCCTTTAACTCACTTCTTTTTTTGCTATAAGCGAAAGTAAAATATACAAAAAGATTATAAAGGGCACTGCAACAAACCACAATCCAATTAGCAATACTACACTAACAATAAGGAATATATACCGCAAGGAATTTGCCTTAAAGCTTCTTGTTTTAAACTTTAGTGAGAACAATTTCAAATTTGCATTGAGCAGGTAACAACTCAATAATGTAAGAAAAATCAAAACCCATTTGTTCAATAAAATTTGTGAGGCCACTTCTGATGGCTGATAGATTAAAATTAGAGGTAAACTAAGTATCCAAAGTGCATTTGCCGGTGTGGGCAAACCAATGAATGAGTTTGTTTGTTTTTCGTCAACATTGAATTTTGCCAAGCGGTATGCAGAGGCAAGCGTGATTAATAACCCCAGTAACGGTAAAAATGCTTGAGAGTTTAATTGCAAAGAGCTTGTTTCCCAGAGATTTGGAGCAACAGATTCCTGAGATGCCATATAAAGCATTTGCATCATAAGGATTCCCGGTGCAAGACCACTTGTAACCACATCTGCAAGTGAGTCGAGTTCTTTGCCTATGGGACTTTCTACTTTAAAAGCGCGTGCTGCTAAACCATCAAAGAAGTCAAAGAAAATACCTAAAACTACAAAACCTGCTGCTAGGGGTAAATTGCCTTGAATGGCAAATATAACAGCGATACTTCCAAAAAGTAAATTACAGAGCGTTATGAAGTTGGGAATACGTTTTAACATAGAAAGCTTTTTATGAGTTGTAAAAGTAGGAAACTATTTTCGTCTAAGCATAAAATTAAACAATAACTAGCACTTTTTACAGTTTATTAAATTGAGTTCAATGGAACGAGTACATCGAAATAAAATCTGATATTTGCATCAAAATAAGCCCTTGAAGAAAAACTTTATAATTCTGTTATTTTTTTCAGTTCTTTTCGCGTCAGCTCAGACCGTCAGAAAGTATTCAAATGAGTTTATGAATATTGGCGTTGATGCTGCAGCATTGGGAATGGCCAATGCTGTCACCGCCATCACCTCTGATGTGAATGCCGGTTACTGGAATCCTGCCGGTTTGGTTAAACTTGAAGACAAACAACTTTCCTTAATGCACGCATCTTATTTTGCAAACATTGCAACTTATAATTATGCCGGTTTTGCCATGCCACTTGATGACAGAAGTGCTGTTGGTTTTTCAGCAATACGATTTGGTGTTGATGATATTTTAAACACTACACAACTCATTGACCAACAAGGTAACATAGATTACAACCGCATTAGTCTTTTCTCAACGGCAGATTATGGTTTTACGTTCTCCTATGCAAGGAAACTTCCGCTTGACGGGTTAAATTATGGAGTAAACGCAAAGGTTATCAGGCGAGTAATCGGCAAGTTTGCCTCTTCATGGGGATTTGGTCTTGATGTTGGAATCCAGTTTGAAAAAGAGGACTGGCGCTTTGGAATTATGGCAAGAGACATAACCACCACTTATAACATCTGGACAATTGATGAGGATGAATTTGCGACTGTTCAGGGAGCTGTGGAAGGTCAAAATCAAGAACAACCGGAATCTACTGAAATTACCATCCCAAAACTTCAAATTGGTGCCGGTAGGCTTTTTGAATTCAGAGGCGATTATTCACTGTTGGCCTCTATGAATCTCAATGTTCGATTTGCAGAAACAAATGACATTATCTCAACAGGAGGATTTAGTATAGACCCGGCATTGGGTTTTGAATTTGGTTTTATAGAAATGGTTTTCCTTAGGGCAGGAGTAGGGAATTTTCAAAATGTGCTTCAACTTGACGGAAGTGAAAGTATAAACTTTCAGCCCAATATGGGTGTGGGTTTCAAGTATAAAGGAATTCAGGTGGATTATGCCCTTACAGATATTGGCGACCAAAGTGTCGCTTTGTATTCCAATGTTTTTTCAGTGAAAGTTGATTGGAATATATTCAGATAAGCTTTATTGATTGTATATAAACCCGCGATGGGGTTTTAAAGCATCCCTCACTTTTATCATTTGTTTTTTTTCAACTACTAAATATGCAATAAAGTGCATCTCAGAAAGTGATTCAGTTCCTGAAAGGGTGTTGATTAATTGTTCACTTTCAGCAAATTGATTGAGGTGAATTTGATGATGAGCTGCTCTTTTTTCAGCGTCAGGACCGTGAAAATCCCAAATAAGTTTTATCTGT
>JANSXN010000019.1 GCA_024742935.1 Flavobacteriaceae bacterium | reverse complement strand
TTAAAGGGTTTTTTATCTCGTGAGCCACTTGTTTTGCCATTTCGCGCCAAGCAGTTTCCCGCTCATTTGCTGCGAGAGCTGCTGCACTGCTTTCTAGTTCATCTATCATATTATTATAGGCATTAACAAGGGTTGAAATTTCTTCACTTGCTTGCACTGTTTCTATTTTTTTATTGGATTTATCAAATCGGGTTTCCTTTATTTTTTCACTTATTGTTTTTAAGGGTCTTGTAATGTGTTTTGACAATAAATAAGATAATACAATCGCAATAACCATCATAAAAAGATATACCTGTGCCAGGCGAATCAAAAAGTTTTTAAGTTCACGGGTTATAAAATCGTCTTCTTCAATGTAGGGCAAATTTAAAATAGCAAGTGGTTTAAAATAATTGTCTGTTATGTAAGAATATGAAGATCGATACTTCTTATCCCCCTCCTGAAAGCGAACCACATGTTTTTTTGATGACGAACTTCTTAGTGCGCTTAAGACATCTGCACTAATAGAGTCTGAGGGTCTTTCAAAAAAGGAAGCTCTAGAAGATTTTAAAATCGTTCCGTTTAAATCAAACAGAGATACTTCCATATTATGAATGTCCTGAATTTCATAGATTTTATCTTTAAAAATTAAGGGGATATTTTCAGTAATTACCTCATAAGATGTCTTTCTGAGTTCATAATTTATACTTGCTCTTATTTGATCTTCTTTCCGATCCAGTCGTTCCTTATGATATTGAAGAGAGTCTTGATTATACTGATAGATAGTGGCCAAAGCAATCAAGATGGAAGCTCCCAAAACGAGAACAATCATAGAGAGAAAAATTTTTGTTCGCAGGGAACTTTTGCTTTTTAAAAGGCTTTTAATCATTTGAGCTTCTTTAGGTTTTTAAAAATCAGCGTGCCTATTAAGTGATTCATCAAATAATGAGCCACATCTAACCTCCATTTTTTTCTCTCAGGTATTTGTAAAGTTTGTATCCCATCATTATTAAAATTGAAAAAAGTATAAGACCCAAAGTACCATATACCCAATCAATAGAATATCTGAAATTTACTAAAAACACAACCGCAAACAACACAATGGTAGCGCCTTCATTAAAAATGCGCATATAGTTTGACGATTTTTTTACAATATCTTTTTGGAGTTGTTTAAAATAGCGATGGCATATAAAATGATAAACAATTAAAAACAACACAAAACCCAGTTTCACCTGCATCCATACATCAGTGATAAGTACTGCTCTAATAGAAAGCAACCAAATACCAAAAACAACCGCGAGTATCATCGATGGCCAGGTAATAATGTACCATAGGCGCTTTGTCATGATTTTTAATTGTTTTCCTAAAATTTCTTTCTCAGGGGAGGGTTTGTGGTAAGCCTCAATTTGATAAACAAAAAGTCGCACCACATAAAAAAGACCGGCAAACCAGGTAATCACAAATATGAGGTGGAGGGCTTTTAAATAATTATAAAGCATGAAATATGTCTAATGGATTGAAGCCTAAAAATACAAATTATTAGCCATTTTCAGGGCTCGTTTTTAAATTCATTCTAATCTCTCTGTTAAGGAAGTAAGCAGTTACAAGTGTTGAGAGTAAATCTGCAATGGGAAATGAAATCCAGACGCCAATTTCACCAAAATAATGGGGCAAAATCAGCACCAGCGGAATAAAGAAAAATCCCTGTCTGGTCAAAGTAAGCAACAAGGCCGGAACCGCTTTACCAATGGCTTGAAAATAAGCAGCGCCAATCAATTGAACCGCAATAATGGGTATCGCTGCAAACACCCACCTCATAGCACCGGGAGTATCTGCAATTACACGGGCATCATCTGTAAAAACCATCACGATTTCTTCTGCAAAAAACATAATAAAACCAAACACAAAAAGACCTAAAAATGCAGCAAATTTAATGGCTTTATTAATACTTTCCCTCACCCGGCTATGATAATTTGCACCATAATTATACCCGGCTATGGGCAAGAAACCCTGTGTCACTCCCAGTACAGGAAAGAGTGCAAACATGAGCATTCTGCCAATAATGGCATAAACAGCCACTGAAGACTCCCCTCCCAAATCAAACAAAATATTATTCATTATTAGGTAAGTAATACTTACCACCGCTTGACGCGAAAGAGTCACAAACCCTAGTGATGTTATCTCCTTTAAAATTGGAAAATCCAGTCCAAAATGAGAAAAATTAATCTTTAATTCTGAGTTTTTTGACAGGAAAAACCACAAAATATACCCAAAACACATTGCATAAGAAATCGTAGTAGCCCAGGCCGCACCATCCATGCCCATATCAAACACATAAATCAAAATATAATCCAAAACCAAGTTACTCACAGAAGGAATAATCATGGCGTTCATGGCAAATTTGGGCTTGCCTTCTGCTCTTATTACCGTGTTTCCCATCATACAAAGTGCCAGCAGGGGCACTCCATAGAGTACAATGCGGTAATAAATTTTAGCGGGTTCAAAAATGTCCCCTTTTCCACCAAAAGCGGGAATCAAATCATTGATGTAATAAAGACCAAAACCCACCAGCAAAGTGGTTAATAAAAGTGTAATGGTTATTTGATTGCCAAAAGTTTTTAGCGCTTTTTTCTTGTCATTAGCACCCAGTGCCCTTGAAATAATGGAAGATCCACCAATACCAATAGACATACCGAGTGCCGCAATAAAAAAAGAAACCGGTAACACGACGTTGATTGCTGCAATGGCAATAGAACCAATCCAATTCCCTACAAAAATGGTGTCCACAAGAATGTTTAAAGACATCACCAAAATCCCAATAGAAGCTGGTACAGATTGTTGTATCAGAAGTTTTCCAATGGGCTTTTTCCCAAGAGTTTCAGAATGGGTGATTTTTCTCATTAAGCTATGGCGGTTTCAACGTCAACAACGGCCCATCGATCAATCCAGCCGCTCAAAACACGCACCCAGTCATCACGATCATTCAGGCAGGGAATGGTTGTGAATTCTTTTCCGCCCACTTCGTGAAAAATTTCTTCGCCTTCCATAGCAATTTCTTCGAGTGTTTCAAGGCAATCACTTACAAAAGCGGGTGTAACAATTGCCATTTTTTTAATTCCTGAAAGACCTAATTTTTCAATTGTTCTGTCTGTGTAAGGCTGTAACCACGGGTCAAAACCCAGTCGCGACTGAAAGGAAGTACTGAAAGTTCCCGGATCAAGACCCAGCTTTTCACCCACAAGCCTTGTGGATTCATAGCATTGATGACGGTAACAAAACTGATGTGCCGGCGAGTGTGTCAAACAGCATGATTTGTCAATTTTACAATGGGTTTTTGTAATGTCTCTTTTTTTGATATGTCTTTCGGGTACACCGTGATAGCTGAAAAGTAAATGCTCATAATCCAGTCCTTCCAGTTTTTCAGCGATGCTCTTGGAAAGCACGTCGATATATTCAGGTTTGTTGTAAAATGCGGGAAGCGAATCAAAGCTCATTTCAGGGAAATATTCCTGACGCAGTTCTTCGGCCAAAACCATAATAGTTTCAGTTGTTGCCATGGCAAACTGAGGATATAAAGGCACGATTAAAACTTCGGTGACACCTTTTTCTTTCAATTCCTGAAGGCCTTTTTTGATTGTCATACTTCCATAACGCATGGCTAAAGCAATTGGAATACCCGTATGATTGTCTACTTTTTCCCGCAAACGCTCAGAAAGGACAATGAGAGGTGATCCTTCTTCCCACCATATTTTACTATATGCTTCGGCCGACTTTTTTGGGCGTGTATTGAGGATAATTCCTCTTACTATAAATGATCGCAACCAGTATGGTACATCTATCACGCGGGGGTCCATTAAAAACTCGTCGAGGTATTTTTTTACATCTTTTGGGTCTGTGCTGTCTGGCGAACCCAAATTTACAAGTAGTGCTCCTTTTTTTGTCATTTTTTTCTTTTTCAAAAACAAAAATACAATTTTATTAATGCTTCATTAACTGATAACTTTCAGTTTTAAAACATAGTTCCATAAACAATTTTGATATTAAGAGGCAGTTGTTAAATTCATCAGATATTTCTTCGGCGTTGTACCAAATTTCTTCTTAAAAGCTGCAATAAAATGACTCGATGTGGAGTATCCCACTTTGAGTCCTACTTCATTTACATTGTGTGTGCCGGTTTCAAGTAGCTTTCGGGCGTATTCCATTTTGTAATCCAATAAAAAACCGAAAACAGTATCTCCATACACCTCCTTGAAGCCTTCTTTTAGTTTTTTAAGCGAAAGCCCTATCTCGTTTGACAATTCTTGCAGTCCAGGTGGCTCGGCCATATTTTTAATGATAATTTCTTTGGCTTTTCTAATTTTTCTTAAATTGTCTTCATCTGCCAAAAATGGGCATTGTTCTACATCAACTTCATCAGGTCTATTAAAGTAAAGCGCAATGAGCTCATAAAGTTTGCCTTTTAAATAAATATGTTTAACTGAAGGATTTAAATTAAAATTCAATATTTGGCTCAATACCACGGCCATAGAGGGCGAGATACTTCCATCCTGATAGTACTTTTTGTCTGAATTCTCGTCCATTAGAAAATCAACATAACTGGCGTCTTCAGAAAACAAGGTGTGAAATTTTTTGATGGAAACAAGTACAGAGACCACCCATGATTTTGGAGCAACAGTTATATTTATTGGCAATTCACGTTGAGGGTTGTAAAGCAATAATGACTTTTCATCAAGTAAAGGTAGAGAATAACGACCTTCATTAAAAATAAAGGTTGCCTGGCCCTTTACACAAAAATGAAACTGAATGAAACTACTATCAACTCGCTTTTCAATTTGCTGTTTTTCAGCAGTTTCGTTCTGTAAATACATAACGGTAAACCCATCCTCAAAGGCAATTGTTTTTAATGAACTTATAGCGTTATTTTCTTCTATGATCATAATTCGATTGTATTTGATTTTATTTAGAATGATTCTAAAAAAGAGGCTTCAAATCACTAGTATTTGCTACAAAAATATGACAAATATCATTGTTTGAAACAAATTAAGGGGATTTTAACGTGTAACGACAAAAAAAGTACTTTTAGCGTTGTTTTTTAACTTCTTGTTCGTTTACATTTGCACATCTATTGCAAAATTCTTTCATGAATAACGAGACTTTAAAACAAACTTCATTTTATGCCATTGGCTTAAGCTACAAAAAAGCAGATGCAGAAGTGAGAGGTAAATTTAGCCTTGATGATGAAGGCAAAGAAGCCTTGTTAACTCAAGCTGCAAAAGAAGGCATTGAGGCTGTTTTAGTAACATCTACCTGTAATCGTACAGAAATTTATGGCTTTGCCGCCCACCCCTATCAACTTATAAAACTACTTTGCGATAATACAAAAGGTTCCGTTGAAGAATTTGAAAAAGTGGCTTATGTTTACAAAAATAAAGAGGCGATTTCTTTTTTATTTCAAGTTGGAACAGGGCTTGACAGTCAAATTTTAGGTGATTTTGAAATCATCAGTCAGTTAAAAGTGGCTTTCAAACGGTCCAAAAGGCACCAACTTACAAACCCATTTTTAGAACGCCTAATCAATTCAGTCATTCAGGCCAGCAAAAAAATTAAGAATGAAACAGAAATCTCTTCCGGAGCTACTTCTGTTAGTTTTGCTTCGGTTCAATATATTTTAAATACCATTGAAAATGTTGCAGATAAAAATATCCTCCTTTTTGGGACCGGAAAAATTGGAAGAAACACCTGTGAAAACCTTATAAAGCATACTAAAAATCCGCATATAACGCTTATCAACCGAACTAAAGACAAAGCGGAGAAAATTGCCGGAAAATTCAATCTCGACGTAAAAGATTATGCAGACCTTCAAGCTGAAATCAGGAAGTCTGACATTTTAATTGTTGCGACCGGTGCTCAAAACCCAACAATCTCAAAAGAACTTATTTATTCAGAAAAAAAATTACTTATACTCGATCTCTCCATTCCAAAAAATGTTGCAGACGATGTTTCTGAACTTGAAAACGTTGAGCTCATCCACCTTGACTTTTTATCAAAAGTAACCGACGAAACACTCGAAAAAAGAAAAGCTTTTATTCCACAAGCTGAAAGCATCATTGAAGAAATAAAGCATGGTTTTAATAGCTGGTATGAAACCAGAAAATTTGCCCCCACCATTAGCGCTCTAAAAATGAAACTAAAAAACATTAAAGACGCAGAGCTGGATTACCAACGAAAAAAATTAAGCAGCTTTGATGAGTATCAAGCAGAAATAATCACCAGCCGGGTAATTCAAAAAATCACTACCCATTTTGCAAACCACCTTCGCAGTGCTAATGGCAGTACTAATGAAGCCATAGACCTGATTGAAAAAGTGTTTCTGTTGGAAACTGAAACCTTCTCTGAAAAAGAATAAATTTGGCAAATACAGCTCATAAAGAAGAAATTCCCGCCTACGCGGGAATTATAAAAATAGGAACCCGAGATAGTGAACTAGCACTTTGGCAAGCCAATAAAGTAAAATCTGAATTAGAAAACTTAGGTTACAAAACCCAACTCGTCCCTGTAAAATCTGAAGGCGACCTCAACCTCGACCAGCCACTTTATGAGATGGGAATTACCGGCATTTTTACCAAGACCCTTGATATAGCAATGATTACCGGCAAAGTGGATATCGCTGTTCACTCCATGAAAGATGTGCCCACAGCACTACCCAAGGGAATTGTAGAAGCTGCCGTTCTGGATCGAGCCTCACATAAAGACATTCTTCTTCACAAGGGATTGGATTTTTTAAAACAAGAAAAAGGAATTATTGCAAGTGGCAGCTTACGCCGTAAGGCACAATGGCTCAACAAATATCCAACACATCAGGTCGTTGATCTGCGAGGAAATGTCAACACACGGTTACAAAAACTTATAGATAACAACTGGAATGGCGCTATTTTTGCCGAAGCCGGCCTGGAGCGAATTAATCTAAAGCCAAAAGACTTTTTATCTCTAGACTGGATGCTCCCTGCTCCGGCACAAGGAGCTATGCTGGTAGTGGCGATGGAAAAAGATGTTGAAATAAAAGAAGCCATTGCTAATCTCAACCATAGAGAAACTGAAATTTGTGTACACATCGAGCGCGAATTTTTAAAAGTGCTTGAAGGTGGCTGTACTGCTCCCATAGGAGCTTTAGCAACAATTGAAGATAATACTATTCATTTTGAAGGCAATTTATTGAGCCTTGATGGAAAACAAAAAATAGCTGTTCAAAAAACAGTAGCGATTAAAGAAAGCACCGGTCTGGGAAGAAAATGTGCAGAGGAGCTTTTGGCCAATGGCGGGAAAGAGTTGATGGAGAAGATTAAGAATGAATTGAACTAATAATAACGAGACCCTCCCCAAGTCAACTTCGGGAGGCATGTTGAGTATGCCAACAGTATTGTCAACAAAAAAACTATCTGAAAGCCAGCGCAGTCTTTTGCTGCAAGCAGGAGTTGGTTTGGTGGAGTATGATGCCATTGGAATTAAACTTGTGGACTTTGAAATTAAAGGCATCATTAAAAACGCAATTATTACCAGTCAGAACTCAGTAAAAGCTTTGGTTGACAAAAAAGTGCAGATAGAAAACTGTTTTTGCGTTGGAGAAAAAACCAAAGCCCTTTTGGTGGAAAACGGATACAGGGTAAAAGAGATGACAAATTATGGCAACGAGTTGGCTGAAATCATCGTTGAAAAATTTGCTGACCAAAAGTTCACCTTTTTTTGCGGAAACTTAAGACGGGATGAACTCCCATCAATACTTAAAGAAAATAATGTAGCCTTTACTGAAGTTGATGTGTATAAAACCATTTTAAAACCCAAAAAATTAGAACGCAAATTCAAAGGAATCTTGTTTTTCAGTCCCAGCGCAGTGGAAAGCTTTATCATGGAAAATGATTTAAAAAATACCACCGCATTTTGCATAGGTACCACAACCGCCTCGGAAGCAGAAAAACATACAAACAAAATAAATGTCGCCACAAAACCCACGATTGAAAATGTGATTGTACAGGTGGTAAAACATTTAATTAAAAACAATAATGTAGGTGTGTAATATATTACGCACCCCACAAATAAAAATATGAAAAACCCATCTTTAAAAAACGATTTATTTCTTCGTGCTTTAAAAGGCGAAACCGTTGACCGCCCACCCGTGTGGATGATGCGTCAAGCCGGTCGTTATTTGCCGGAGTTTCAGGAAATCAAGGCAAAATATGATTTCTTTACACGTTGTCAAACCCCTGAGCTGGCTTCAGAAATTACTGTTCAGCCAATTAGAAGATATGGGATGGATGCTGCGATTTTATTCAGTGATATCCTTGTGATTCCACAAGCGATGAATATTGAAGTGGAGATGAAACCCGGTGTGGGTCCCTGGTTGCCTAAGCCCATTCGTTCACAAAAAGATGTGGACAACGTAATCGTTCCGGACATTCAGGAAACGCTTGGTTATGTGATGGATGCCATCAAAATGACCAAGGAGAAATTGAATGATGAAATTCCGTTAATTGGTTTTGCAGGTTCGCCTTGGACAATCCTGTGTTATTGTGTGCAAGGTCAAGGCTCTAAAAACTTTGACATTGCCAAGGAATTTTGCTTTACACAACCGTTGGCAGCTCACGCTTTGTTACAGAAAATAACAGACACCTCTATTGCTTATCTCAAGGAAAAAGTAACAGCCGGTGTGAATGCCGTTCAGCTATTTGACAGTTGGGGAGGTATGTTATCACCCACTGATTATCAGGAGTTTTCTTGGCAGTATATGCAACAAATTATTGATGCCTTGAAAGGGGAAACACCTGTGATTGCCTTTGGGAAGGGATGCTGGTTTGCTTTGGATGTGATGGCAAAATCTGGCGCATCGGCTTTGGGTGTTGACTGGACTTGCTCGCCCAGAAATGCGAGGTATTTAACAGGGGGTAATATCACTTTACAAGGAAATTTTGACCCCACACGTTTGTTTTCGCCACCGGCAGAAATAAAACGTATGGTGACCCAAATGATTAATGAGTTTGGCAAGGACAGATACATAGTGAATTTAGGGCATGGGATTTTGCCAAATATTCCATTGGAAAATGCGGGTGCTTTTATTGAGGCGGTGAAGGAGTATAAAAGCTAATTGGAGCTGAATGGCCATTTGGAATCGCATTAAAAGTCTAAACATCAAACAGCTTTTTTTGCTGGGAAGAACTTTTATTGTGAATCCGTTGTATTTTTTTCCGACACATCGTGCTACTTTGCAAACAGTTCAGATATGTGATGGGCTCTTTGGAAAAGCACACCATATAAACAATGTTTCCAATGCTTTTAGACATGCGCTTTGGAATATATTGATTGCAAAAAATGTATATCAAAAAAATAATTCTGTTGAAAACTCAGCGGAATGGGCAAAAAAAGTAACAGATTTACACGAAAAACTGGCGCCAAATTCGAAACTAGAGATGGTTATGGATTTGCATAATAATGAAGTGGGCAGAGTGATTTTCGCTAAAAAGCAACTACAAAATAAAGCCGAAAATGAAATAATTTCAGAATTAAAAGAGAAAATGAAAACTGCTGTGAAAATAAGTTCCATTGAAGAAATAGAGGAAAATAAAAGCGAATTTGTTTATATTGAAGATTTGAATTAAAATTAAATTAATTCCCCCTCCTTCGGAGGGGGCTAGGGGAGGAATGAAAGAAAAATTTTACAACTACATACAACAACTACAAGACACCATCACTTCCAAATTGGAAGCAGTTGATGGTAAAGCTACATTTCAAGAAGATCTTTGGAAGCGTCCTGAAGGCGGTGGTGGTAGAACGCGTGTGATTGAAAACGGCGCCATTTTTGAAAAAGGTGGTGTCAATATTTCTGCCGTTCACGGGGAGTTGCCCAAGGCTATGCAGAGTTATTTCAATGTGAATGACTGTGACTTTTTTGCCTGTGGGCTGAGTCTGGTGTTACATCCCAAAAACCCGATGGTTCCCACAGTGCACGCCAATTGGCGTTATTTTGAAATGTATGATAAACAAGGTGCTATTATCGATAGCTGGTTTGGCGGCGGACAGGATTTAACGCCCTATTATCTTTTTGAAGAAGATGCAACTCATTTTCACAGCATTTGTAAAAGAGCTTGTGACGGGCATAACCCCGATTTTTATTCGGATTATAAAAAGAAATGTGATGACTATTTTTACAATGCCCATCGGGTAGAGGCTCGCGGTATTGGCGGACTATTTTTTGACTATTGCAAAGCGAAAGATGATTTCTCTATGGAAGATTGGTATCACTTTGTTACTGAAGTGGGCGACTGCTTTTTAGAAGCTTATGTACCTATTGTAGAAAAAAGAAAAAAATTACCTTACACACAGGAAAACCGAAATTGGCAGGAAATAAGACGCGGCCGTTATGTGGAATTTAATCTCGTACACGACAAAGGCACCCTTTTTGGATTGAAAACGAATGGTCGTATTGAAAGCATTTTAATGAGTTTACCACCCACCGTGCAATGGAAATATGACCACTATCCCGAGCCGGGAAGTGAGGAAGAAAAACTTTTAAACGTATTAAAGAACCCTAAAGATTGGGTATAAATACTGAACACTGAATATTGAACACTGAACACTGAAATATGTATCCACTTAGAAGAAACCAAAGACTCCGCACCACTGAAACCATCAGAAGCCTTGTGCGTGAAACCATCATAACCCCTAATGACTTTCTTGTGCCACTATTTGTAGTGGAAGGAAAAGGTGTCAAAGAGGAAATTGCCTCTATGCCCAATTATTACAGATTGAGTCTGGACAATCTTTCTAAAGAAGTTAAGGAACTTTGGAGTTTGGGATTAAAATCTGTATTGCTTTTTGTAAAAGTGGATGACAAGCTCAAGGATAATAAAGGAACAGAAGCTTTAAACCCAAACGGACTCATGCAACGTGCCATCAAAACCGTAAAAGACGCTTGCCCGGAAATGCTGGTGATGACAGATGTCGCTTTGGATCCTTTTTCAATCTATGGTCACGATGGTATTGTTCATGATGGCGAAATTTTAAATGATGAAACCAATTCCGTTTTAGCCGAAATGTCTTTATCCCACGCCAAAGCCGGAGCCGATGTTGTTGCCCCCAGTGATATGATGGACGGCCGCATTTTTGAAATACGCAGCCTGCTTGAAGATGAGGGATTTTACAACACCGGTATAATGAGTTATAGTGCTAAGTATGCATCGGCATATTATGGTCCTTTTCGGGATGCGTTGGACTCGGCTCCGGTCGATTTGAAGGACATTCCTAAAGATAAGAAAACCTACCAGATGGATCCTGCAAACAGACAGGAAGCTATTAGAGAAACTTTGATGGACATAGACGAAGGTGCTGATATTGTCATGGTAAAACCAGGGCTTTGTTATCTCGATATCGTTCGTGAAATTGCAGATACTGTTACGGTACCGGTTGCCGTTTATCAAGTGAGCGGAGAATATGCCATGCTCAAGGCTGCCGCCGAAAAAGGCTGGCTCAATCATGATGCCGTAATGATGGAACAAGTAACTGCCATCAAACGTGCCGGGGCGAGTATAATAGCAAGTTATTTTGCTAAGGATGTGGTGAAAATTATTTCTTAAAATAATTATCCATAATTTAAGAATCACAAATCATTTTTTGTTGTAATCTTGCAGTGTGAAAAGCAATAAAAACACTTGGATACCTTTACTTACCCTGCTGCTGGTGTTCCTGCAGCCAGCTATATCTTTCGGCAATGTTCCAACGACTTCTTCTGAGATTATAAACAATCAAGAGGAGCTTACTTTTTTCAAAACCAAAGGTGTCAAAGCACTTGTTCTTCAGGAAATAACTGTTGCTTCTCCAGAAGTTATTGTGATTTCAGGTTCAGGAAACAAAAGTTTATTATTTGACAATTTTTATACCTTAAAATCTGAGCTGCCTCAAACAGAATCAAGCTACCTCATTGACTTCAGAGGCATCTTAACTACCCAAATATTTCCATTCCATTTCTTTTTGTAAAGTAAAAGACAACTCGTCACTTTAAACCTGCTGTTAATTCAGCATTAAAACTTTTTACAAAAAAATCAAACAATTTAAAATCTAAAAGAAATGGATTTAGTATCAATTGAATTGGGCATTGCCATGTTATTACTGTTTGTAGTTCCTATAGTTTATGCCGTCACTAACCAATCCCGCAAGGAAAAGAAAACAATCAAAAAAGTAGAAACACTTTGTGGGTTAGGAAATATAAAATTAACATCTTCAGCTATTTTACATACACTATTCATCGGGATTGATGAGAATTCAAAAACCCTTGTCACTTCAACAGTACCTGTAAAAGAAGAGCATATTGATGTATTTCCTTTAAAAGAAGTAAAGTCGTGCAGCCTAATAAAAATTCAAATTCCTAAGCCGGGGCAACCCAATGCAAGCACTATTGAAAAAGTAGCAATTGAAATTTCATTCAAAGACAAGTTAAGAAAAAATCATCAAATTATCTTTTTTGATGATGAAATTGGAATAGAGCCTTTAGTAAGCTTAAATCAAGCCTCAAGCTGGCTTACTTTAATTCAGGATAATTTAAAATAAATAATGAGAAATAAGTGGGTTTTAAAGCCCACTTATTTATTTGGTTTTTAATAAAATAGCACATGCCCTCTTTAAGTAACATTTATAAATTTTATAAAAATAATTAGAAACTTCAAAGAATAATTAAGTAATTTTGTGCCAACTTTTAAAACAACTATGGCTTTATTAATTGTATACGCAGCAGTATCAATTTTCTTTTCTTTTTTGTGTTCCATTCTAGAAGCTGCACTTCTTAGCTTTAGCCCCTCTTTCTTGAAAATGAAAATGGACGAAGGCAAACCCTATGCAAAAAAATTAATTGCTCTAAAAAAAGACATTGATGTTCCTTTAACGGCCATACTTACCTTTAACACTATTGCACACACAGTGGGTGCCATACTAGTGGGTGTTCAAGCTGAAAAAACTTTTGGAAGTGGAGATAATTCTGTTATGATTATTTCAGCAATCATGACATTTTTAATTTTAGTGCTCTCTGAAATAATCCCAAAAACCATTGGTGCTTCTTACTGGAAATCACTGGGTTCATTTACTGCTATTTCATTAGCAATTTTAATTTTTCCATTAAAATGGACAGGGATTATTTGGTTTTTAACCTTGACCACAAAATTAATTGGAAAATCTGCTCACATACATACCTTTAGTAGAGAGGAGTTCATTGCCATGACTGATACTGCAGAAGAAGAAGGTGTTTTTGAAGAAAATGAAACGGCATTTATCAAAAACCTTTTGGTCTTCAAAAAAGTTCAAGCTAAGGATGTGATGACACCATTTTCTGTTGTTATAACTGAAGATGAAGACACAAGTATTGAGGAGTTTTATGAAGAAAACAAGCATTTAAAACACTCCCGCATACCCATTTACAAAGAACGATCCAACAACATCACCGGGTTTATTTTAAAAGACGATGTGCTGGAAGAAATGATTGATCAAAAAGGACCTGAACCCCTTAGCTCACTCAAGAGAGAAGTTCTCACTACATCAAGTGATACTCCCATCCCAGAGTTGTTTGATATCCTTATCGAAAAAAGAACTCACATTACCATTGTTTCTGATGAATATGGAAACCCCATAGGAATCGTTACTATGGAAGATATCATTGAAACTCTATTGGGTCTTGAAATCATGGACGAAAGCGACAATGTTGCCGACATGCAAGCAATGGCCAGAAAAAACTGGGAACTTAGAGCAAAACGTTTAGGTATAATCAGCCCAAAAAACGACTCTGAATCCCAGTAGCTATTTTGAGTATATAATGACTTCAGGATATCTTAAAAATATCTATATTTGAATAAACCAATTAATTGATCACCATGACATTATTAGTAATCCTTGGAATTGTAGTTGTATTAGGCCTTTTTCTTGCCGGAATGTACAACAGCCTTGTAAGTTTAAGAAATAACAGAGAAAATGCCTTTGCAGATATTGATGTCCAACTCAAACAACGTCATGATCTAATCCCTCAATTGTTAGGTGCTGTAAAAGGGTATATGGAGCATGAGCGCGGCACTTTTGAAGCTATCACAAAAGCCCGTACAAGAGCAATGAATGCCCAGGGAGTTGATGAAAAAATTGATGCTGAACAAGAGCTTAGCGTGGCGTTGAAAGGACTTAACATTCAAGTGGAGGCTTACCCTGACCTAAAAGCCAGCGAAAACTTTATGCAACTTCAAAACGAAATGGCAGATATTGAAAACAAGCTTGCTGCTGTGAGACGCTTCTTTAATGCTGCTACCAAAGAACTCAATATTGCTGTTCAAAAATTTCCCAACAATATCTTTGCAGGAATGTTTGGCTTTAAAACCGAAAAAATGTTTGACTTGGGTGACACCCAAAGAGAACAATTGGATAAAGCACCTGAAATTAAGTTTTAACACAAAAACATCCTCAGTTAATAGATAAATTTCGGTTTTCTAAAATTTTAACAACTTCAACCACATGAAATTTGTTGGTATTTCACAACAAATAAGAAGAAACAATCAAAAGTCTGTTCTTCTGCTCATTGCCTTTCCTTTATTAGTGTTGGCATCAATTTTTGCCGTGGTTTATTTTTTGAGTTTTGACGAATTTGGAAATCCAAATCCAAAACTAGCCACCGACCAATTTATAAATGCAATACCCTTTGTAACAACAATTGTACTTATTTGGTTTCTCATCGCATACTTTACACATGGGAAAATGATTGCTATGGCTACAGTAGCTAAAACACTGGATCGTAAAACCAATATGAGAGTGTATAATCTGGTTGAAAACCTCTGTATGAGTGTGGGAATGAAAATGCCCAAAGTCCAGATTATTGAAAGCCCTGCACTAAACGCCTATGCCAGCGGTCTCAAAGAAAAAGACTATACTGTTACCCTCACACGAGGTATAATTGAATCTCTTGATGATGATGAGCTTGAAGGTGTTATTGCGCACGAGTTGATGCACATTCGCAATAAAGATGTGCGCTTGCTGGTGGTAAGCATCATTTTTGTTGGGATTTTTGCCTTTGTTGTTCAAATTGCCTTTAGAGGGTTTCTCTATGGCGGAATGGGGCGAAGTCGAAACAATCGTGACTCCGGTAAATTGATGATTATTATCCTGATTGTTTCTGCTGTTGCCTACTTGTTTTCTTTATTATTCAAATTTTCGTTAAGTAGAAAAAGAGAATTCATGGCAGACAGCGGTGCTGCAGAAATGACCCGTAAACCCTGGGCGCTTGCTTCAGCATTGAAAAAAATTGCCCCAAATCACCATGTGAAAACAAAAAGTGAAGATGTCCAACAAATGTTTATTGAGAACACTCCAAAAGATACATCTGCTAACTTTTTTGGCTCTTTGGGTGGACTTTTTGCAACCCACCCTCCCATTGAAAAACGCATTCAATTTTTAGAGCAATTTTAAAAATGAAAATTGCTTTTTTTCAAACCCCAATTGGTGTAGCTGAAATTAAAGGTGATGAGCACGATTTGGTATCTATTTCCATCGTGAATGAAAATCAGGAAATTTCAACTAATATTCCCGATTCATTAAAAAATGCTGTTCAACAACTTCAGGAATATTTTACCGGCGAGCGAAAAGAATTTCAACTAAAATTAAATCCTCAAGGCACTCCTTTTCAGCAAAAAGTATGGAAAGTGCTTATAAAAGTTCCTTATGGGGAAACAACTACTTATTTGGCGCTTTCGCGTAAGCTGGGTGATGAAAAAGCCATCAGAGCAGTCGCTGCTGCCAATGGAAAAAACCCACTATGGATTGTGATACCCTGCCATCGGGTGATTGGAAGTGATGGTTCGCTCACCGGTTATGCAGGTGGATTGTGGCGCAAAAAGTGGTTGCTGGAGCATGAAAATCCGCCTTCTCAAACTTCACTTTTTTGATATCAGTATAATATAACATTTTTTGTTACTTTTATAAGAACAAATCGTTTCTTATGAAGATTCTAAAACGCATTCTATTTACAATACTTGGACTTGTAGCATTGCTTGTTCTTCTTGCCTATCTTTTTAATGTGGATTACTTGTTTAAAGCCGTTCGCACCATTTATCTAAAGGGTTATAAAACGGCTTACCTTGAAGATTACAAGGTCTTTGACAATGTTACAGTAAAAGCAAGTGAAAACACCATCCCCTGGCCCATTCACTCAGACTACAACAAAGCCCAGCCTACGGAAAAACTCCTTAAAACCCATAAAGAAGCCGGAACCATAGCTTATCTAATTATTAAAAATGACAGCATCTGGCATGAAAGTTATTATGACGGATTTGACAAAAGCAGTAAAAGCAACTCCTTCTCAATGGCAAAAAGTTTTGTTTCGGGCTTACTTGGGAAAGCGATTATGGATGGTTATATAGAAAGTCTTGATCAGCCCTTGAGTGATTTTTTTTCAAAATATGAAGGCTCCAAAACTACCGTGGGCGACCTTTCTTCTATGTCGTCTGGTATAGACTGGGATGAACGTTATTACAGTCCGTTTTCTATAACTACCAAGGCCTATTTTTATGATGATTTAGACGAAATGATGCTCGAGCTTGATGTGGTGGATGAGCCGGGAACAGAGTTTAAATACCTTAGTGGAAGCACACAGTTGCTGGCTATGGTCATAGAAAAAGCAACAGGAAGGAATACCGCAGATTACTTTTCTGAAAGTTTTTGGAAACCTTTGGGCACAGAATACGATGCGCTTTGGCAGATAGATAGTGAAAAGAACGAAATGGTGAAATCCTATTGTTGTTTTGCTTCAAATGCACGTGATTTTGCTCGTTTTGGAAAACTGTATAAAGATCACGGAAAATGGCAAAAACAACAACTGCTGGATTCTGCTTTTGTTGCAAAATCCATCAAACCTCGCTTTGAAGGAGCGCCTTATGGATATGGGTTTTGGTTGGGTGAAAGTCAAGACAAAAACTTCTTTGCTATGCGTGGTCACTTGGGGCAGTATGTGATTGTTTTTCCTCAGGAAAACATCATTGTGGTGCGTTTAGGCCACTCAAAAGGAGAAACAAACGGCATTGAAACCTATCCCAAAAATTTTATGATTTATATGGAAGAAGCTTTTGAGATGTTGAATTAAATAATTTGATATGTTACAAAAAATAAACCTAGAAAACATTCTGTTTCTAGATATTGAAACAGTACCTATTCACGAAAGTTTTGATGATGTTGACGACACGGCAAAGCTACTTTGGGAGAGGAAAACTGAATACCAACGCCGTGATGAATACACTCCCGAAGAGTTTTATGATCGTGCCGGTATCTGGGCAGAGTTTGGAAAAATCATCTGTATATCTGCAGGTTACTTTGTGCAAAAAGGTGACATTAGAAACTTCAGAGTGACTTCGTTTTCAGGAGATGAAATCCAACTGCTCAAAGATTTTAAAAACTTACTGAACACTCATTTCAATAAACCCCAACACGTTTTGTGCGCTCATAATGGGAAAGAGTTTGACTTTCCCTATATCGCAAGACGGATGATTATCAACCGTGTTGAAATCCCTGCCAAATTGAACCTTTTTGGAAAAAAACCCTGGGAAGTACCTCATCTCGACACGCTGGAATTATGGAAGTTTGGCGATTATAAGCATTTCACTTCATTGAAGTTACTTACTCATATACTTGACATTCCCTCTCCCAAAGATGACATTGATGGAAGCGAAGTGCGAGGGGTTTATTATGAAGATAAAGATATCGACCGCATTATTCGTTACTGTGAAAAAGACACAGTTGCGGTAGCTCAGGTTTTTCTTCGATTGCGAAATGAAGCTATCTTAACCTCAGACGAAATAATTTCTGTCTAAATAAAAAAGCCCGCTGTTAGCGGGCTTTTTATTAGGTTAAACAAAATGATTATTCTTTTATAAATCGTTTTCTGAAGGTTTGTCCGTCTTCTGTTTTTACTTCAACAAAATAGACTCCGCTATTTAATTGAGAAACATTCAGTGTAGTATCAAAAGCTTGTATTGCTACTATTTGTCCTAAAACATTCAACACTTTAAGTTCTGTGCCGACGGCTTCCTTAAGTTGTAAGTTTAGAACACTTCCTTTTACCGGGTTTGGATAAATAATGAAATCTGATTCTACTCCTGTAAAATTCATGTGTCCATAATTTTGACTGCCATTTGATGAAACCACAACAGTATAGTCTTCTACTTCACCCCAGGCAAATATTTCACAAGAGGTTGGGGAAGCGTTATACTTCATAGAAACACGCATTCTTGTTGGGCCGTCTAATGCAGAGGTGGGAACTGTAAAACTACCACTAACAGAAGTTGCTGTAGTGCGACTTCTGTTATAAACCAATTCACCAGGGTCATCAAAACTTCCGTTTTGATTGTAATCAATCCAAACTCTATAGGCTTCTCTATATGTTCTACCAGACCAACCGGGAGTAATCGTTATGGTATTACTTGTTCCCTTTACCAATGTAGTTGAAATACTGGTAAAATCTGCATATCCTCCATTATTACCAGAGTTATTATTTATACTTCCTAATTGTACTCTTTGAATCCATTCATCACTTGAATTGTTTCCTTGTGAGGTACAATAGGTTATAGTATTACCTAAAGTTGTGATAGAAACAACGTTACTTGAAGGAGATTCATTCCCGGCAGCATCTCTGGCTCTAACCGAGAAGCTGTAAGTAGTACTAGCCGTTAATCCTGTAACAGTAGCAGAAATGCCAGAAACTGTTCCCAACAAATTACTTCCTTGATAAACGTCATAACCGGTAACGCCCACATTGTCTGTTGAGGCACCCCACGATAAGTCTACAGTAGTTTGAGTAACATTAGAAGCAGTTAGGTTTGTTGGAGCTGTTGGCGCTTGAGTATCTGGCGGAGCTAGTGTTGTGACATTAACCACATTGCTTGAAGGCGACTCATTTCCTGCGGCATCCTTGGCTCTTACAGAAAAGCTGTAAGAAGTACTTGCTGTCAATCCTGTTACATTGGCAGAGGTACCTGCTACAGTTCCTAATAAGGTACTTCCCATATAAACATCATATCCCACAACGCCTATATTGTCTGTTGAGGCACTCCAACTCAAATCTACTGTTGTTTGTGTGATGTTTGAAGCTGTAAGATTGGTTGGTGCCGTTGGTGGCTGTGTATCCGGGCCTTCTGCTACTATATTTACTGTATAGTCTTCAACTTCACCCCAAGTAAAAGTCTCACATGAAGTAGGAACTCCGTTGTATTTCATAGAAACTCTCATTCTTGTTGATCCTTCTAAAGCTCCTGCAGGAATTGTAAATGACCCACTAACAGGACTTGCGGTTGTTGGTGACTGTGACCATACCTGTTCACCGGCGTCTGTAAAATCACCATCATTATTGTAATCAATCCAAACAGCATATCCTTCTGCATAAACAGTACCTGTCCAGGTAGGAGTTACTGTAATGGTGTATGAATCTCCTTTGGTTAAATCAGTTGAAATATTGGTAAAGTCTGAGTAGCCATTTCCTGAACCCGAGGGGTTATTTATAGTGTTGAGTTGTACTCTGCTAATGTACTCATCGCTCACATTAGTACCTTGAGAGTTACAGTATTCAAGCTGAACTTCCTGTGTGGTAAAGTTTGCCGATGAGGAGTAATTTGAATTGGTTCCATCTGGACATTTGCTTCTCACTTGTGCTTCATAAGAGGTATTTGCTGCCAAGCCGGAAAGCGTTGTGGTTGTTCCTGAAACAGCAACCGTTGTCCAGTTTGATGTGCCTTGAACGCGGTATCTCAAATCATAAGAAGCACCATCAACAGAATTCCATGATAATATTGCTGAAGTGGTTCCCACACCTGAAGGAGTTAATCCTGAAGGTACAGTTGCATTACAAGCAACAGGTTCACTGGAAATTCCGGTTATAATTAATGAGTAATTTTGGCTTCCGCCGGAAAGGCTTCCTTTGTGAGTTACTGTAATTGTATAGGTTCCGGAAGCATTGGCAACATCTACACGCTCAAATGGGTCGCGAATGTTATCACCATCATTAGCATTGGTATTTACCCCCGTGAGTCTCCATGGGTAATAAGTATTCCCCCCTTGGGTAACTCTGATATCTAAGTCATTTACAAGTCTTGGAGTCGTGTTATTTGTTGCTGTAGTTGCAGTGCCTGCAGGATCTGTCCAAGAGATGGAAGCCATAAGGGCACTCACTCCGTCACTGTCAACCTCTATGGAATAAGTCTGACCTGGAAATAATGTTAACTCATTTATTAGAGATTCATTTCCATTGTTTGAAATGGCCTCTGCGGCACGTTTTGCATTCATCAATCCCCAGCCAAAAATGGCATCGGGGCCAGTCATAGCTGCATCATCTGCAGTATGCAGTGCCACTCCTTTTAGGGTAGCAGAACGCATATAGTTCCCGTTTACGTTATTGGCGTGTTCTTGTAATAATAATAAGGAGCCGGCAACATTTGGTGAAGCCATGGAGGTTCCTGAAATGGTATTGTAAGCATTGTCACTGTTTTGATAAGTAGAATAAACTCCTTGACCATTTCCTGTGATATCGGGTTTAATTCTGTAATCGTCTGTGGGACCCTGACTGCTGAAAGTACTTATATTAACCGAAATTAAATCACCGTTACTATTAACATTTGCATCTTGTGCACTTGCCACAACCATATTATTTTTTGAAGTTGAATGCCCTGTTAGTTTATCATATTGAGGAAAACTTGAATTTAAAGGGGCAGCGTTATAATTTGTTGTTCCATCATTTCCGGCAGCAACTACCATCAAATAATAAGGTGCATTATAATGAAGTGCATCCCAGTCTCTGGAATCGGTTATATATGCTCCAAAATAGTAGTCAGGAACTAAATCTGAGCGAAAGCCATAAGAATGATTTGAAACTAACATACCATTCCCTGCAGCTGATGTGGCTTCAGACAAATCACTGTTCCAGTCATAGCCTGAAACAAGTGCATGTGGCGCCATTCCTTTTGCATTGGCAACCACTCCGGAAGCCATAATGGTTCCCGTAACGTGAGCTGCATGAAAATTTAGAGAAACACTCCCATCTGCCACAGTATATCTGTTTGTTCCGCCAGCACCATCATACTCTTGATGAGATGCTCTGGCGTGACCACCGTCCCAAACGTGGGCTCTCATGTTTTGACCCATTAAATTGAGCCCTAATGACCCTCCAGAATTTAAGTGATTGGTTCTGGTGGAACGAGCCGCATCCACATTTAAAGTCCTGTAATAAATTAAACTGCCATCAGAGTCTACACGTTGTAACTCTGCAAAGCCACCATCTTCAAGGGTAATAATCGTTTCAATGCCCCTTTGTTGTGCAAATTGAAAAGCAGATTGCTTTTGTTGCGCAGCTTGGCTTGAAAAAGAACTTTCCAACTGATTTAACTTTTGTAAATCATAACGAGAAGTTATTAATTCTTGTTCTTCCTTCGTTTGGGAAAAAACAAAAGAGTAACTAAGTAGTAAAACAGAAAGGACTATTTTACTCATCGAGACAAAATTTTTCATAAAATAATTGGATTAATTAAACAATAAAGGGTTTGTTCCTCACTAAAATCTTCTAATTAAGGAAGAATAGACTCTAAAAATATAAAAAACATTGTTTAATTGATATTTTTATCGTTGAAATACATCTTTTGTAAATAAGTTTATTAATTATATCTTAATTTAATGCTTAATTTTTTCTTTGAAAAGCATTTTAATTACTAGTATATTTGAGAAATGTATAACAACTCTCTTTTATCCATAAAAGATTTATCCATCTCCTTTTTTTCAGGAAAAGTGGAAAATGAGGTTGTGAAATCTGTTTCTTTTAGTCTGGACAAAAATGAAATTTTAGGAATTGTAGGAGAGTCTGGTTCCGGAAAGTCGGTAACAACCTTATCTTTAATGGGTTTACTTCCAAATAATATTTCTAAAATAAAAAATGGAGAAATATTATTTGAAGGGTTGTCACTTCTAGATCTAAGTGAAAAAGACCTTCAAAAAATTAGGGGAAATTCCATTTCTATGATTTTTCAGGAGCCCATGAGTGCTTTAAACCCTTCGATGCCTTGTGGTCATCAAGTTGCAGAAATACTGGTTCAACACAAATCTGTTTCACGCAAAGCAGCAAAAAAAGAAACTCTTTTGCTTTTTGAAAAAGTTAAGCTTCCTAATCCTAAAGATGTATATAGCAAATACCCACATCAAATAAGCGGTGGCCAAATGCAGCGGGTTATGATTTCTATGGCTATTGCGTGCAAGCCAAAAATTCTAATCGCCGATGAACCCACAACAGCGCTTGATGTAACCGTTCAAAAGGAAATTATTTTACTTTTAAAGGAGTTACAAAAAGAAACAGGTATGAGCATTTTATTTATATCTCACGACTTGACTTTGGTTTCTGAAATAGCCAATAGAATTCTGGTGATGTTTAAGGGTGAAATTGTTGAACAAGGAACCGTAAAAGAAATATTTTGTGCTCCAAAACACTCTTACACTAAGGCTTTGATACATGCCAGACCCAGTTTAAATAAAAGAAAAGAAAGGCTATCAACGATTCAAGATTTTTTAAAAAACATAGTTAATTCAACATTCGTTTCGGAAACTCAAAGGGCGGCAAAACACAAGAAAATATATAATGCCCAACCATTACTAAAAGTTCAAAATCTCAAAAAAGAATATTATACTTCGGTGGGTCTCTTCAGAAGTCAAAAAGTCACTAAGGCTGTTGATGATGTAAGCTTTGCGCTTTATGAAGGAGAAACCCTAGGCCTTGTAGGAGAATCTGGGTGTGGAAAATCAACTTTGGGAAAAGCGATTCTCCAGCTAGATAAAGCTACTGCCGGAAGCATTTATTACAAAGGGAAAAACATTTCTGCTTTAAGCGAAAGGGAATTTAAAAAATACCGTAAAGAAATCCAGATTATCTTCCAAGACCCTTACTCCTCTCTCAATCAACGAGTACTTGTGGGTGAAGCAATTTTAGAGCCAATGATAGTTCATAAGTTGCATTACAGTGACAAAATGAGGAAGGAAAAAGTAATTCAACTTTTAGAACAGGTTGGCTTAAGTGAAGATTTTTATCATCGATATCCTCATCAACTTTCAGGCGGTCAAAGGCAAAGGGTGGGTATTGCCAGAACCATAGCTGTAGAACCAAAATTAATAATCTGTGATGAATCTGTTTCTGCACTAGATATTTCTGTCCAGGCTCAGGTTTTAAATCTTTTAAATGAGCTGAAAGATAAATATGGGTTCAGCTACCTTTTTATATCTCACGACCTGGCAGTTGTAAAATTCATGGCAGATCAGCTTATGGTAATGAACGCAGGAAAAATTGAGGAAATTGGTGAGGCAGATGAAATTTATGCCAATCCTTTGAAAGATTATACTAAAAAGTTGATTGAGGCAATTCCTAAGGGGAGATAAGTTTTTGAAAAGATGAGAAATGAGATTTCCGCCTACGCGGAAATAAAAAAAATCCCGCTCTAACCTCACAAAGAGCGGGATTGACCTTTAAATCTGAAAATGTCAACAGATTCGGGGTTTATTTTTAGTTACATCAATAAAAAAACTTTTTTAGAAATGTATAGCACACTATTAACTAAAATTAAAGTAGGTTTAACTTTTTTGTGCAATACTTGAAAATGTTTTTTGACTATTGCCATCTTTTCAATGCTTTAGTTTTTTTACTTTTCTAACTCACATAGCTTAGGTTAAGTAAGCTGGTTGATTTTGGGACTGCTAATATGCAAACAAAAATCACATATTGACGATTAAAAACATATTTATTCGATGAAATGCATTATATTTTAACATTTATCTGATTTTTTACCTACAAAATGACTTTTATACACAAAAAAAGAACCCAAGATGGGCTCTTTTTTAATTCAAATATTGTGAGAGGAATTGTTTAAAATTTCATTTCAGGCACATTACCCTCAATTAAAAGTGTGCCTTCTGTTGCCTTTTGAATTTCTTCTACTGTAACTCCGGGTGCGCGTTCAAGCAGTTTAAATCCTTCTTCTGTTATTTCGAGAACTGCAAGGTCTGTGACAACTTTCTTTACACAATTTACTCCGGTAAGTGGTAGTGAGCATTTTTTTAATAATTTGGATTCACCCGCTCTATTGGTATGCATCATCGCAACGATAATATTTTCGGCGGAAGCCACAAGATCCATAGCGCCTCCCATTCCTTTCACCATTTTACCGGGTATTTTCCAGTTGGCAATGTCGCCGTTTTCATCCACCTCCATTGCACCGAGTATGGTCAAATCGACATGTTTACCACGAATCATAGAGAAACTCATTGCAGAATCAAAAAAAGAAGCCCCGGGCAATGTTGTGATAGTTTGTTTTCCGGCATTGATTAAATCTGGATCTTCTTCTCCTTCAAATGGAAAGGGCCCCATTCCCAAAACGCCGTTTTCACTTTGAAATTCAACATCAATGTCATCACGCACAAAATTTGCTACCAGCGTAGGGATGCCTATACCTAGATTAACATAGTAACCGTCTTTAACTTCTTTTGCAATGCGTTGTGCGATTTGTTCCTTTGTTAAGCCCATGATTAATTTCGTTTTCTTACAGTAAGTTGCTCAATTCTCTTTTCATAATTCATTCCCTGAAAAATATGTTGCACAAAGATACCTGGAATATGAATTTGGTTGGGGTCGAGTTCGCCGGTGGGAACCAGTTCTTCAACCTCAGCGACCGTCACTTTTGCAGCACCACACATATTGGGATTAAAGTTTCTGGCAGTTCCTTTAAAAATTAGATTTCCTGCGGTATCTCCCTTCCAAGCTTTTACAAAGGCAAAATCGGCCTCAAATGCTTTTTCAAGTACATACCATTTTCCGTTAAACTCTCTTGTTTCTTTTCCTTCAGCCACTTCAGTGCCATATCCTGCAGGAGTATAAAAAGCTGGGAAACCTGCTTGTGCTGCCTGGCAGCGTTGAGCCAGTGTACCCTGTGGAATCAATTCTACTTCGAGTTCGCCGCTTAACATTTGTCGTTCAAATTCTGCATTTTCGCCCACATAAGAAGAAATCATTTTTTTAATTTGTTTTTTTTGAAGTAAAAGTCCCAATCCAAAATCATCTACACCGGCATTATTTGATATACAAGTAAGGTTTTTGACACCTTTTTTCACCAAATGTGCAATCGCGTTTTCCGGAATACCACTTAATCCAAAACCACCAAACATTAAGGTCATGCCATCTTTAACATCTTTACATGCTGCTTCCACTCCTGAAATTACTTTGTGTATCATAATCCTATTTTAAAAACTAAACTCATCTAAAAGCTCATCCTTTTCTTGGCCTTCTTTCCATTTACTACAATCTGTTTCTATTGTGAGGTCACTTGGCTTTTTAAATGCTTCTTTAGAGACCTCAATGCTCTCGTTCTCATAGCACATCTTCATATAGTATCCCCATATTGGAAGAGCCATTGTGGCTCCTTGACCGTAGGTAATTGTGGGAAATCTAACAGATCTGTCTTCTCCTCCCACCCATACTCCTGTAACGAGGTTTGGAACCATGCCCATAAACCAGCCGTCACTTTGATTTTGTGTTGTTCCGGTTTTACCGGCTATAGGGTTTGTAAAGGCATAGGGGTAGCCAGTCATTACGTTATCGTAAAATTCATTTGACCAAGTTCTTCTCAATCGACCACCAGAGCCTCCTTGTGTGACGCCTTCCATCAAACTGGTGGTCACATAGGCACTCTCAGCACTAATCACATCGCGGGTGTTGGGAACATGTTGAAACAATACGGTTCCGTTTTTGTCTTCAATCCTAAATACCATAACAGGTTCTACATAAACACCTTCATTAGCAAACACACTATAAGCTGCCACCATTTCAAACATACTTATATCAGTTGTGCCAAGTGCTATGGCAGGACCGCTAGCCATCTCTGAAGTATCTATGCCTAATTTCTTAACCAAATCGATTACTGGAGCTGGGCCTGTTTTATCAATTAGATTTGCAGAAACAACATTATGCGACTCTGCCAATGCAACTTTTAGGTTAACCATTCCACCATATTTATCGCCGGCATTTTTTGGCGTCCAGGGCTTTAAGAGTCCATATTTTCCTTCTTCAATGGTATAGGGTGTATTGGGTAAGGTATCACAAGGTGACATATGCAATTGATCAATAGCAGTAGCATACACAAAAGGTTTGAAGGTAGAGCCCACTTGGCGTTTTCCTTGTTTAACCATATCATATTTAAAGTGCTTGTAGTTGATTCCGCCTACCCAGGCTTTTACTTCTCCGGTTTGTGGATTCATGGACATCATAGAAGCTTGTAAATAAGATTTGTAATATTTTATAGAATCGATTGGCTTCATAATCGTATCAATATCCCCTTTCCAGGAAAAGACTTTCATTTCAGTGTCTTTATAAAAAGTATCTTTTACCTCATCATCAGTCATTCCTTGATCTTTCAGAATGCGCCATCTGTCGCTTCGTCTCATGGAGTTATTCAAAAGGCTTTCTGTTTCTTCAGGAGTGATTCCTCTGAAAGGAGCTGTTTTATTGTTCAGGTTTTGTTTGTCAAACTCTCTTTGAAGATTTACGAGGTGGGCATGTACTGCTTTCTCTGCATACTCTTGCATTTTGGAATCGATAGTTGTGTAAATTTTTAAACCATCTCTATAAATATTGTATTTTGTTCCATCTGTTTTGGGGTTTTCATCAATCCATTTTTGAATGGCAGCTCTCACATATTCTCTAAAATAAGTCGCTAACCCTTCATCGTGCCCTTCGGGTGTGTAATTTAACCCTAGAGGGCGTTGTTGTAATGAGTCTTTAATTGCAGTTGTAAGAAAGTTATTCTTTTCCATTTGCTTTAAAACAACATTCCTCCTGTGATGTACCATTTCCTCTCTTCGTAATGGATTGAAAAGCGACGAGTTTTTTAACATCCCAACAAGCATAGCTCCTTCCTCCGTATTTAGATCTTTTGGTTCTTTTCCAAAATAGATGCGAGAAGCTGACCGAATTCCTACAGCCTGATTTAAAAAGTCATATTTATTGAGGTACATGGTAAGAATTTCCTCCTTTGTGTACTGGCGTTCTAGACGGGTTGCTATAACCCATTCTTTCATTTTTTGGATAACGGCTTGAAGGAAGTTTTTTGAACGCACTCCTGTAAAAAGTTGTCTAGATAATTGTTGAGTAATTGTGCTGGCCCCTCCCTTTTTTCCTAAAAAGAAAACAGCACGTGCAAAGCCTTTTGCATCAATTCCTGAATGATTGTAAAAACGTTCATCCTCTGTGGCAATAAGAGCTTGAATAAGTTGTTCAGGAAGGTCTTCATATTGAACCGGGGTTCTGTTTTCACGGTAAAATTTACCGAGTGTTTGACCATCTGAAGACACTATTTCTGTGGCAAGATTAGTCTCAGGGTTTTCCAGCTCTTCAAATGTGGGCAATGCTCCAAAAGCACCCCAGGAAGCCAATAAGAACATAAGGGCTATAAGTGTAAGACCCGCACCTAAAGTTAACCAAAACCATTTGATGTATTTCCAGTTTACCGAAGTTGATTTTTTTGTTTTTTGTTTTGTCATAACTTTTTATCTGTCGGCCTGACTCTTTTCAATAATTATGCCCACATCTGTGATGCCTTCAAGCTTATTAACGCCCATAATTGAGGCGTTATTGCGCATTGCATGTCTTAGTTTGATTCTATAATTTCCCTCCTCAAAAAACCGTATGTTCTCTTTATACCACAATTTATTTTCTTTAACTCTGTTTCCGGTTCCCAACCAGGTGCCGTCAGGATTGGCCATTTGGTACTCAAGTGTATCTTGTACCACTTTCCCATTTGGGAAATGAATTGCCGCAATCAAAAAGAGATTGCTGAATTTAAACTCATTTGTATTTCTGACTGTAAAAAATATATTATAATTAGTTAATGAGTCTATCTCAGGGATTATAAACTCAAGATTTTGTTCAAGAGACCAATGATTTGGCAAAGTGACAAAGTCACTGTGAATTTCGTTTGATTGACAACTCATTAAGAGCGCAGCAAAAAGAAAAAAGAATGCCTTTCTAATCATTTTTTTGGTGATTTCTCTTTTTCCTTTTTTGATTCTTTTGACGTTTCTTTGAACGTTTTGGTTTGTCAAAACGTGTTAAACTATCTTGTCCCACAACATTGTTATAGACGGCTTCCTCTGAGTATGCGACCTCTGCTACAAAAGCTTCCAGACTTACTGCCTTTTTGTTTTGTTTATTTAAAGCTATTATTTCATTGGCTTTTTCGGCTTTAATCTCAAACCAGTTCATCCATTCTCCTTCATAACAATACCATAGTACTCCTTTAAAAATATCTAATTTTTGGCAAACGGCTGTTCCTTTTTCTGTTAAAAGTTTTGTCTCTATACTGGGGAAGTTTTGAAGTGCTTCCAGATACATATCCAACTCATA
Organism: Flavobacteriaceae bacterium; assembly: GCA_024742935.1. Classification (GTDB taxonomy): domain Bacteria; phylum Bacteroidota; class Bacteroidia; order Flavobacteriales; family Flavobacteriaceae; genus Planktosalinus. The sequence continues at coordinate 6,514 of JANSXN010000019.1, read as the reverse complement.
GTTTAAGCAGCATTTTAATTTTCCGCATTGACCTGCCAGTTTTTGTGGATTGAGGGAAAGTTGTTGATATCGAGCAGCAGATGTGTTTACTGAGCGAAAATCTGTCAACCAAGTTGAGCAACACAATTCTCTGCCACAGGATCCTATTCCACCAAGTCTAGACGCTTCTTGCCTAAAGCCCACTTGTTTCATCTCAATGCGGGTGTTAAACTCGTGTGCAAATTCTTTGATGAGTTCTCTAAAATCAACTCTTTCTTCTGCAGTGTAGTAAAAAATAGCTTTTGAGGCATCTCCCTGAAATTCTACATCCGAAATTTTCATTTTCAAATTAAGTCTGATAGCAATTTGACGAGCCCTTACCTTTACGGTTTCTTCCCTGTCTCTTGCTTTTTGCCAGATGTCAATGTCGCGTTGAGATGCTTTTCTGTACACCTTTAAATTGCCTTCTTCTATGCGTTGTTTTTTCTTTTTCATCTGGATACGCACCAGTTCTCCTGTGAGGGAAACCAATCCAATATCATGTCCTGATGCCGCTTCAGTGGCTATAACATCTCCCACAGCAAGGGGGAGTTTATCAATATTTTGGTAAAAATCTTTTCTGCCATTTTTAAAACGCACTTCAACAAAATCAAAAGGCTCTTGATTTTCGGGAAGTGTCATATTTGCCAGCCAATCAAAAACAGTGAGTTTATTGCAGCCGTCTGTGCCACAGGTACCATTGTTTTTGCAGCCCTTTGGTTGACCGTTTGATGATGTTGAACAGCTTGTACAGCCCATAAAATGAATATCTTGAATGTGAACTAAATCACGTTGCTTGTAAATTTTTCTTCAAGCGTAAAGATAGTATTTTTGATAAGAAGATAATAACGCACTAAAACCTTTATCAGTAAATCTATAAACGTTTATACACTTTGTCTGACATTCTCAGTCTAAAAGGCAGTTGAAGGGTTACTTTATCTCCTGCAACCGCTTTTTCTGCCAAAGCACCATTCACTCGCATATTCACAATCTCAACTTCTTGTTTCCCGGTAGTGGGGCCATAAATAAGTAAAGTATCACCAGTATAAATTTCACCTTCTTCCATTAAAAACATCCCCACTTTAGACTTGGTATAGTAGTGCTGCCCTTTCCCCACAATTACTTTTTTTATAGCTGCTTTTATGATTTTATCCTTTTTCTTTTCGGCTTTAGCCAAAGGAGTGTCAATTAAAATACCGGAGCTTTTAAATTTTAAGGCAGGGGATTTTCCTTTTCTAAATATTTTATTCCCCACTTGTTGTCCCTTTCTGAGTTTGATTTGTTCTGCCAAGGGCAAATGAATCATCTCAAAGCATTCTGGAGAGCAGCAATTTTCCATTTTTTGTTTGCAGGAGTCACATTGAATAAACAAAAGATGACAGCCGTCATTTGCACAATTTGTATGATCATCGCAGGGAGCACCGCATTGGTGACATCTTGAAATAATATCTTCTGTAATGCGCTCACCCAGACGGTGGTCAAAAACAAAGTTTTTACCAATAAATTTGCTGGGGATTTTTTGCTCATTGATTTGACGGGTATATTCGATGATGCCGCCTTCAAGTTGATATACATTTTTAAACCCCTTGTGCTTAAAAAATGCACTGGCCTTTTCACAGCGTATTCCACCGGTGCAATACATCAACACGTTTTTGTCCTCTTTATGTGCTTCCAGTTGTTTTTCAATAATGGGTAGCGATTCTCTAAAAGTTTCTACATCTGGAGTGATGGCGCCTTTAAAATGTCCTATTTCACTTTCATAATGATTGCGCATATCAACCAAAATGGTGTTGGGGTCTTCGAGGAGTTTATTAAACTCTGCTGCTTTGAGATGGATTCCTTTGTTAGTGACGTCAAAAGTATCGTCATTTAAACCATCTGCGACGATTTTGTTTCGAACCTTAATAGTGAGTTTTAAAAACGAAAAGTCGTCGTGTTCAACAGCAACATTGAGACGAATCCCTCGCATAAAATCAAATTCTTCAATGAGGCTTTTAAACTCATAAAAATGGTCTGCAGGAAGCGAGAGTTGTGCATTAATCCCTTCTGTGGCTACATAGATTCTACCCAATACTTCGAGTGGGTTCCAGGCGATAAAAAGGGCATCTCTAAAGGCTTTTGGGTCTTCAATTTTGGCATACGCATAGAAAGACAAGGTGAGTCGTTGTTTACCGGCTTTATCAATGAGTTCGGCTCTTTCATCTGCGCTTAAAGTGTTGTACAGTTGCATGCTATAAACGTTTTAAGTGTGAAAATAAATAATTGTTCTAATTGGAAGAACAAGGCTGCAAAATTAAGAGAATTGGCGCTTTTATTAAACAAAAAAAGCATCAAAATTGATTTGATGCTTTTTTTCGAATGGCTAATTCGTTATTACTAAATTTTATTTTATCGGTCATAAAAGTTGTAATAACGTTAGCCGCCATCAATTTTGCTACTACTGCAAACTGCAATTGTAATAGCAAAACCAGATGCATTCAATATTAAATTCCGCTTAAGTGTTCTCATTTTGTTTTAAATATAGTACTTTAAATTGAAGATGAAAAATATTCAAAAAGGTTGCGCTCTTCTATTGTGATGCACAAAAAGAAATAGTATTTTAGCAACAACTATTTACAATAAATTATTAGAAATGAGCAACGAGAAAGACGCAAAATTAAAAGCATTAAAACTTACTTTAGACAAACTTGATAAAACCTATGGAAAAGGGGCTGTGATGAAGTTGGGGGACCAGGCAGTACAAGAGGTAGAATCTATTTCAACCGGTTCTTTAGGGCTTGATATTGCCCTTGGCGTTGGAGGATTACCCAAAGGACGTGTCATCGAAATATATGGCCCTGAATCATCAGGAAAAACAACTTTGACCCTTCATGCAATCGCCGAAAGTCAAAAAGTGGGTGGTATTGCCGCATTTATTGATGCAGAGCACGCATTTGACAGGGGCTATGCTGCAAAGCTGGGGGTTGATATTGAAAACCTTATTATTTCTCAACCTGATAATGGTGAGCAAGCACTTGAAATTGCAGACAATTTAATTCGCAGCGGCGCCATAGATATTGTTGTGATTGACTCTGTTGCTGCTCTTACGCCAAAAAGTGAAATTGAAGGCGAAATGGGAGACTCAAAAATGGGGCTTCATGCCAGATTGATGTCTCAAGCTTTGAGAAAACTCACCGGTTCTATAAGCAAAACACACTGTACCGTAATTTTTATCAATCAACTTCGTGAAAAGATTGGGGTTATGTTTGGAAATCCCGAGACGACTACCGGAGGAAATGCTTTGAAATTTTATGCTTCCGTGAGATTAGACATAAGAAGATCCACACAAATAAAAGACAGCAATGGTGAGGTTCAGGGCAATAGAACACGTGTAAAAGTCGTTAAGAATAAAGTAGCTCCACCTTTTAAAACTGCCGAGTTTGACATTATGTATGGCACCGGTATTTCTAAGGTGGGAGAAATTATTGATTTGGGAGTTGATTATGAAATTATCAAAAAAAGCGGATCTTGGTTTAGCTATGGAGACACAAAACTTGGACAAGGAAGAGATGCTGTAAAAGCACTTTTACTAGACAATCCAGAGCTTTTTGAAGAGTTGGAACTAAAAATCAAAGAAGCAATTGCCTTATTAAAAAGTTAAAAAAAACACAATAACGCAACCTAACATCTTAATTTGCATCTACAAGTAAAGTTCCTTATTTTAAGTGAAAATCTTGTAGATGCATTTTTTTTGAACAGCTCACCGCTGTTTGTTTCACATTAAAAAAGAGGAAGTTTGGCTTTAAATGAGCTCATAGAAAAATGTAAGCTAGAGGATATAAAAGCACAGGGAGAGTTGTATACACTTTATTCAAGTAAACTTTATTCTGTTTGTCTAAAATATTCTCGCAATGCAACTGAGGCACAAGACAATCTTCAGGACGCATTTCTTACTATTTTTAAAAATATGAGCCAATACAAGCACAAAGGCTCCTTCGAAGGATGGATGAAGCGCATTACAGTTAATACTGTACTTCAAAAATATCGTAAAGAGCGTTTTTTTGAAATAGTGAATGAAAATCAGATTGAAGATCCTGAAATAGAAGTTGAAGAAAACAGTTTTTCTCTCGATTTTTTATTAAAATTAATTCAGGAATTGCCAGACAGGTATCGATTGGTTTTTAACTTATATGTCCTCGATGACTATTCACATCAGGAAGTAGCAGAAATGCTTGATATAACAGTAGGCACCTCAAAATCAAATCTTGCGAGAGCAAGAATGATTTTAAAAAATAAAATTGAAGAAAGTAAAATCGCTCAGGCAAAGAGCAACTAACAAATGAAGACAAAAAAGCAATTAGACCGGCTTTTCAAAGAGCAATTCAGAAATATGGAGGTGGCACCGCCACCGGCTGTATGGGAAAATATCTCAGCTGCTTTGCATAAGAAAAAACAGACTAGGCGTGTTGTCCCTCTTTGGTATAAGCTTGCCGGTGTTGCTGCTGCTCTGTTGGTGTTTTTTAGTGTTGGAAGTATCTTTTACAATCCTTCTTCTACCAAAGTTACCCTAGAAGATACTAAATCACCTGTCCCTTCTGAAACTATTTCTCCTGTAGAAATTCAAAACAATGAATTGCATCATCAAGATGCCGTTGTTGAAGAGGCTGCAGACAAGCCTTCTTCAATACATACTAGTAATTCTGAAAAACAACAAATAGTTCCTCAAGATATTCAAGAATCTATTTCTTCATCTGGAACTATTGTAAAATCTAGTCAACAATCAAATTCAGTTACTGAAAATAAAAATACACAAATTAAAAGGTCAATTTCTGAAAGTATTTCAGATAAAGATAAGATCGCCCAAGTTGTTTCTCCTGAACAAAAACCTGAAACAAAAGATACCCACAACAACAATCCTTTAAATACTGAAATTGAAACAATTATTTCAGATACTGAAACACAAATAAAAATTAAAGAAGAAAATAAGAAATCATTACTTGATTACATCGCTGAAAAAAATGAAGACGCTTTAACTATTTCAAATCCCACTCCTATAAACCGCTGGGAAGTAGCTCCAAATTTGGCTCCGGTTTATTATAGTTCTTTTGGAAAAGGCTCCTCAATTGATCCTCAATTCTCTGAAAATTCCAAATCTGGGGATGTCAATCTCAGCTATGGCGTAAAAGTAAGTTATGCCATTACTGAAAAGCTAAGCATTAGAACCGGTATAAATAAGGTAGATTTAAGTTATTCAACAAATGATATTGAGTTTGCAATTGCATCTGCCTCCGGCGGATTGCAATCCATAGACTCTAAAGGTAAAGGATATGCTGTTGCTGTTGGAACTCGAGGAAGTTTGCAGCAACCGCCGTCAAACTTACCCACAATGACTGAAGATGGAACGGTGATTGTCCCACGCAATGGTGTCATCCCCGGAACGATGCAACAGGAATTGGATTACTTTGAAGTTCCATTAGAGTTGAAGTACAGTTTATTAAATAAAAAATTTGGCGTGAATCTGGTGGGAGGAATGAGTACGCTATTTTTAAACAACAATCAGGTAAGCGTTTTGTCTGATGGTTTTCAAACAGAAATTGGAAGCGCAAATAATTTAAACAACGTAAGTTTTAGTACCAACGTTGGTTTAGGATTTGACTACAAACTTTCAAATCGATTTGTCTTCAACCTTGAGCCTATGTTTAAATACCAGCTCAATCCCTATTCAGACAGCAGTATTGACTTTAAACCTTATTATCTGGGGGTTTACAGTGGTTTTAGTTACAGATTTTAGTTTAAGTTTAATTTGGTTGACTGTTTATTTTTGTTTTTTGTAATTTTTAACAACTAATAAACTAAAGAAAAGCTACTCGCTGTGCCAAAAGAGTGGCTTTTTTTGATTATAATTTTCTCATTGAATTGTAGGGTATTCAAGTTCCTTAAGAATTATATTTCTAACCACATCTTTTACGCCTCGTTTATTCTCTTTTGAAACGGCATCTGTATAAACAAATGAATGGCTTTTCACTCTCATCTTCCCGGGACTACCGCTTAAGAACGTATATGAAAATCTTTTTTTATTATCGTGAAAAGTCATAGGTACAATTGGAATGTTATGGTCAATTGCAAGTCTAAACGCTCCGTCTTTAAAAGTGTCAAGTAAAATGTTTTCATCTTCTGGAACACCGCCTTCGGGAAAAATACAAATACTCAAACCGGCTTTCAAACGCTCCTGAGCTTCGTCAAAAACTTCCCTACGGCTTTTGGCACTGTTCCTGTCAACTAAAATACAGGTGCGTTTATAAAAAAAACCAAATAAAGGAATTCTACCCAACTCCTTTTTTCCAACAAACACAAATGGGTTTTTTACAGAATAAAGCATCAGCATTATATCTGTCATAGAAGTATGATTGGCAACAAACATATAGCTCTTCTTTCGGTCTGGGTCCTGTTCTTTTCTAACTTTTGGAAAAAACCCCATTCCAAATAAAATGATAGTAGCCCAAAGTCTTGCAAGTAC
>JANSXN010000046.1 GCA_024742935.1 Flavobacteriaceae bacterium | reverse complement strand
TGTTATAGGTATTGGCATAAGAATAGCCCATTATGGGGTCTAGAAGAGAAAACTTATTTGATTTCTGATCGATGGAATCAAGATAGGTTTTTGATTGTCTTAAGGTTTGAATGCTGTCCCTCCTTACATAATCATTGATTTCTTCATCTGTTAAAGGAACGGGACGAATTCCGGTCCAGAACAGGGTGTCTTTTTTATTGGCCTCAGGTTCAAAAAAGAGGACTTCATTGCTAAAGGTTTTGCCATCAAACTGCGGATTAAAATCATAGTTACTGTAAACGGCAGTAAAGCGGCCGTCACCATTAAAGCCCATAAATCCAAAGCTAAAATCGATGGTTTGTGAGCGTTTTACCCAAAAAGCTTCAGTTTCATCATAACTAAAGTTTTGCTTGAAAACCAGTTCCTCCACAAAAGGAACTTGAATGGAAGTCCCGTTTGTGGTAAGTTCAATCCCATACAACTGCCAGCTGTCTTCCACAATATAAATCAATCCTGAAAATATGCGGTCGTTGGGTCTTTTTGGAGTAACCCTAACTCTATTGATGAGCTGCCCATTTTCATAAAAAACGCCTTCAAGTTTATAAGTATAGTAACTAAAAGCATTGTTTGCAATGGGTGAAACAAGCGCTGCATTGATGTCAATAGTATTTTCATAAAAACTAAAATTGGCATCACGGGCACTGTTAAAACTAAACCCATTATCGTTGCCGCTTACTTTTGATGCGATGACTCGTTCAAAAAAGTCGTTGGGTTTTTGAAAGGCAATTTTAGAAATGGTTTCACTGAGGTAAACAATGCCGGTTCGGGTAGAGTCGAGAGCTCCATCCATATCACCCACGTCCTGCCCCATAATTTTAACCGGAACATCTTTCATTTTCCACAAACCCCGCGAGTAAAAGTCTGCCGTATAAGCAGTGAGTTTTTCTGAATTTTGCTTGCGATTTTCTATCGCCATTCTCACGATGCGGTCTGCCGGGTTTTCACCGGAATTGATTACAACCTGATCCAGACTAAAGGTTTCCGGTTCAAGAGTTACGTTGAGAGCAACGACTTTTTTATCTAAAACCAGCTCTTTCTTTTGAGTTTTATACCCCAAAAACTGAAAAACAACTGTGGCAGTTTTCAGATTGTTATACTCTAATTTGTAATTTCCATCGTCATTTGTGGTGGTTCCGATATATGAGTTTTCGATATAAACGTTGACAAAGGGTAATGGAGCGCCTTCAGTATCAGTAACTTTTCCAATTATCTGAGAATTTACAATAGTTGATATAAATAAGAAACAAATAAAAAGGAGGTGTTTGTTCATCGCTGATTGAATGATTTTTTGATGCGGCTCAGCTTGCGCTTAGTATCGCGTTCTTTGATAGAATCCCGTTTGTCATACTCTTTCTTTCCTTTTGCAAGAGCAATTGTAAGTTTAGCCAATCCATTGTCGTTGATGAATAAATTGAGCGGTACAATGGTCAAACCACCTGCTCGCACTTCTTTATGAAGTTTTACTAGTTCTCTTTTGTTGAGGAGTAATTTTCGTTCACTTTTGGGAGCGTGGTTAAAATGAGAAGCGTGTGAGTATTCTTCCACATTCATATTAATGACAAACAACTCACCATCCTGAAATTCACAAAAACTTTCAGCGATGGAAGCTTTTCCTTCTCTGATGGATTTTATTTCGGTTCCTTTCAATACAATACCCGCTGTGAATTTATCAAGAAACTCATAGTTGAACTTGGCTTTGCGGTTTTTTATATTGATGGTTTTTTGTTGCTTCATAGAATGCAAAAATAGTATAATTTAATGAGAAGCCCTTAATAAAATTAAGGGCTTAAGATAGCAAGGTAGCGCTCCAAAGACTCTTTTTCGACCTGCGCAATAAATTCAAGAAAAGAATCTTTATTTCCGGAAACCTGAACAGTTTCAAGAGCTGCATAATAGCGCATTCTGGATTCATAATCCCCTTTTATATTGGCAATTACATAGCCGTGCCTGAGCAATTCTAAATTCATCACAAGACGGGAAGTCCTGCCATTGCCATCAATAAATGGATGAATGGTCACCAGACGCTCGTGCATCTCTGCCGCAAGCAATACAGGGTGAAGCACGTTTTTATTAGTTTCATACCAAATAAAAAAATCTTCCATTTGCTTACTAACCAAATAAGGTTGTGGTGGCAGGTGCTGACTTCCTTGAATCATCACTTGAACTGCTCGATACACACCGGCATCTTCAGGAAGAATACCGCGCAATATCAAACCGTGAATACTCAACAGTTTGGTCTCTGAAAACAGTGTGTTTTTAGAAATCATATCTTTGATAAACCCAATGGCCTCTTTGTGATTGATTGCTTCCAAATGCTCACGCATACTTTTGCCAGAAACGGTTAAACCTTCATTGATGACAAGGTCTGTTTCACGTAAAGTAAGTGTATTGCCCTCAATCCTGTTGCTTTCAAAGGTGTATTCAATATCGAGTGCCTGAGCAATACTGTAGCTGTCATAATTTCTTAATGCATCTAGCTTTATCTTCAACACATCAATTTCATCCAAAAGCGATTGCAAACTTTTTGAAACCGTTTTTTTTGAATGGCTTATTTTGTATTTCAACTCTTTTTCTGCGAGCTTTAGGGCTTTAAGTCCCACTTTGTCATCACCAATTTCATAAAGTATTTTTTCTTTCAACCAAGCAACAAGCAACTCATTATAATCCAAACGCAATGCTTGAGCTAGTTTTGACAACTGCTCACGTGTGGGTTTTCGGGCACCGTGCTCAAACTTGCTAATCAATGCCTGATCGATTTGAGTAGCGATGGCAACCTCTTTTAACTTTAAACCAAGTTCTTCTCTTTTGTTTTTTAATAAGGTTTTCATATGACAAAAAATAACTTGACAAATATAGTCAAAAATTAATGAAAGTAAAAATTAAATTATTAATCCCTTCTTTATCTTCTATCTTTGTAACTTAAATTAGATAGTAATGAAGATTTATTTCCCTTTTCTTTTTCTATTATTGATTTCCTGTAATCACACCAAAACAGATTTTACAGCACAAAAAATTATAGACAATGCAGTTGAAACAGCAGGTGCGGATTTATATGAAAACGCTGAGGTCACTTTTACCTTTCGGAATATAATTTACAAAAGTGTGCGTCAAAACAAGCAGTTTTCGCTTCAACGCATCTTACCGGACACCTTAAACACAATTGATATTTTAACCAATGAGGGTTTTTACCGTCTTCAAAAAAGCGAACGCGTTTCATTACCCGATTCACTTGCTTTCAGGTATATGGAAAGTGTCAATTCAGTGCATTACTTTAATCAATTACCCTATGGATTGAATGATCCCGCTGTACAGAAAAAACTGTTACCATCGGTTTCTATCAAGGGTAAGGACTACTTCAAAGTTGAAATCACCTTTTCTGAAGAAGGCGGAGGTGTTGATTTTGAAGACATTTTCTTATACTGGATTTCAAAAGACGATTTTACAGTTGATTATCTGGCATACCAATTTTTTACCAATGAGGGCGGTATTCGCTTCCGCGAAAGCTATAACCCACGGGTCATTGAAGGCATTCGTTTTGTAGATTACAAAAACTTTAGGCCCAAGGAAAAGGACATCGATTTTTATAAAATTGATGAACTTTTTGAAAATGACGAATTGGTGGAACTCTCGTTGATAGAGACTGAAAAAATAACTGTTAGGCTATTGAAGTAAGTTTATTCCAGGTTTAGAACCATACTACTCACTTGTTCCCCAATTTTGGTTACAATGTAAAGCCTGCCGTCAATACTGTCCGGTATGTTTTCATAACGTTCTTCTTTCAAAAGAAAATTCGCCAATTTTGGAATGGTATTACTATGACCCACAACAAGCACTTCCAAGCCCTCTGTAGTTTCAAAAAAGTTGGTTTCATAAACTTCATGAGGGTCATAACTGTTCACCGGAAAGTTTCTTGAGTCGGCGGTGGGTTTTGCGGTTTGTTGTGTTCGTTTAAAGTCTGAAGCGTAAATGGCGTCCAATTCAATTTCAGAAAAAATGCTTTCCCAGTTTTGAGCTCTTCTTATTCCATCTTCATTCAGATTTGGATCGTCATCGTCAGGATTTGTTCTGTCTTTTTCGGCGTGGCGAATCAAATAATAGGTTGTTGTTTTTTCAGATTGGTTATTCTCAGGAATTCCTGCTGTTTTGTTGTCTGCACAAGCAATAAATAAAACAATTGAAAGAATAGGAAGCAGTTTCTGCATAACGAAAGAATTTTTCCAAAGATATTAAAAATGAAGCTTTTAAAACCACAAGATACATTTTTTCGTAAGTGAAGTGTAGCTAAGAATTTTATTGAAATCCCCTTTCCTAAATTCTGCTAAGATGGAGAGTATCGCCCACTGTTGTTTATATCGGCAAATGGGCGATTTTCTTTATAACCCATTAACAACTCTTTAATTTTTTTTATAAGTTCATTGGCATAGTTTATAGATGATTTTTGTTATACTGGAGTAGTATTAACCCAATAAAACGAAACGATTATGAATGAAGAGCAATTTAAAGGAAAATGGAATCAAGCAAAAGGAAAATTAAAGCAAAAATATGGTGAACTCACCGAAGACGATTTAAAATATGCCGAAGGAAAATCTGACGAACTTTTAGGCCGGTTACAAGAAAAAACCGGAAAAGCAAAAAGTGAGTTAATCAAAGAAATTGAAAGCTTCTAAAATCCCTTATTTTCTAACCAAAATATTAAACCCTGAATTTTCAGGGTTTTTTTATTGAAATCGGTTATATTTTTTTCTCAAGAACATAAGCGACTTGATTAAAAATCCCTAGAACTTTTACTTTCTTCTTGTATATAACCCCGAGCTTATTGTCTTTAAACAAATCTTCCCAAGCTGCTTCACTTTTGTTAGTATGCGGGTGACCAAAAAATTCTAAATTCATCAAACTGTCCATCCACCAAGTGAGGTATTTCATAACAAAATTTGAATACACATCTTCCAAAACAAAAATGCGACTTTTTGAAACTCTCACGGCTTCCTGAAACACTTTTTCAGGATTTGGGCAATGATGCAGCACTGTTATGAGCATACTGATGTCAAAACTATTGTTTTCAAAAGGAAGCTTTTCTCCGTCATAGACGGTGGGTGTAATGAAGTTTGTGTTGGTTTTATCTTTAATATCAACTGATGTAATTTGATGCCCATCTTCTTTTAGAACCAAAGAAAACTGCCCTGAACCGGTACCTATATCTATGATTTTTGAATGGGAGGGAAGGTATTCTTTAAACAACTCCTTTTTGGTTTGAGCTCTTTTTTGGTCTTTAAGGATTCTAATTTTTTTAATCACCGGACTTCTTTTTATTTACACCAATTCAAGCGCGATGTTAATCATTTCTTCAAAGGTAGTTTCACGTTCTGTAGAAGTCGTTTTTTCTCCGGAAACTAACGAATCTGATATGGTTAAAATGGATAAAGCATTGACTTTGTGTTTTGCGGCAATGGTATAAAGTCCCGCAGTTTCCATCTCTACACAAAGCACACCAAACTTAGACCACTTTTTATAACTCTCAAATTCGTCTGCATAAAACTCATCACTGGTTAATACATTTCCGGCTTTGATGGGAATGTTTTTTACTTTTGCTGCTTCTACGGCTTTTTGAAATAGTTCAAAATTGGCAGTGGGTGCAAAATCGGCCCCTCCAAATCGCAATTCATTCACTCCGGAAGTGGATGAAGCTGCCATTGCCAAAACAATGTCTCTCACTTTAATATGCTCCTGGTAAGATCCTGCACTACCCACTCTGATGAGGTTTTTAACCCCAAATTCTGTAATCAATTCGTGAGCATAAATCGAAATGGAGGGCACACCCATACCGGTTCCCATGGCTGATATTTTCTTGCCTTTATAGGTGCCGGTATATCCCAACATACCACGCACTTCATTAAAACATACAGGGTTTTCAAAAAAAGTTTCGGCAATCCACTTGGCTCTCAAGGGGTCTCCGGGAAGTAAAATGGTTTCTGCGATATCGCCTTTTTTCGATTTAATATGTATGCTCATCGTCCAGTTTTTTGTTTGTTACTATATCTATTCCAGAGGAAGTACCAATGCGTTCTGCTCCCAAAGCAATATACTCCAAAGCGGTTACACGGTCTTTGATACCGCCGGATGCTTTCACTTTTGCCTGGTCTTTCACCACAGATTTCATTAACTGCACATCCTCAAAAGTGGCTCCGGCAATTCCAAAGCCCGTGGAAGTTTTTACAAATTCAGCTCCTGAAAGCAAGGCGAGTTCACTGGCTTTAATGATTTCAGCTTTGTTGAGGTAACAGGTTTCCAGAATGACTTTCAATACCTTGTTTCCAATCGCTGATTTTACTGCTTCAATGTCTTTCCATACAAAGTCAAAATTTTCACTTTTCAACTGACCGATGTTTATGACCATATCAATTTCATCGGCACCATCGGCGACGGCTTGTTTGGCTTCATATGCCTTGGTTTCTGTACTCATGGCACCCAATGGAAAACCAACAACACTGCACACTTTTACATCGCTTTGTGCCAGTTGTGCTTTCGCGAAAGCAACATTCGAACTGTTTACACAAACGGCATAAAACTCATATTCTACGGCTTCTTGACAAAGTTTTTTGATATCAGCTTCTGTGGCAAACGCTTTTAAAAGGGTGTGGTCTATATATTTGTTTAAGTTTTGCATAGACCACAAAGATACTTTTTTTATCGCCTTAATTTTATGAGAATTCTCAGTTTTAGGGTTTAGTTTTAAGTGTTCAGTGTTCAGTGTTCAGTGTTCAGTATTCAGTATTCAGTATTCAGTATTCAGTGAGCATGCCTACTGAACTCTGATCACTGCCAACTAAATTAAACTACCGTTCTTTCACTCGCCTGATTTCTAAACACTAACTTATCGTCAAAAGCATCCAGTAATATGATACTGTCTGTGGTGACACTGCCGGCGAGGATTTCTTTTGAAAGTTCGTTTAAAACTTCTCTTTGAATGACTCTTTTGACCGGTCTGGCTCCATATTGTGGATCATACCCTCTTTCCGCCAGATAGCTTACGGCTTCTTCAGTTGCATCTAAAGTGATGTGTTGTTTGCTCAGCATTTTACTGAGGCCTTTCAATTGTAGGCCTACAATCTCTTTGATGTTGGCTTTATTAAGTGGCGTAAACATCACAATATCGTCAATACGGTTCAGGAATTCTGGGCGAACGCTTTGTTTCAGTAAACCTAAAACTTCGATTTTGGCACCTTCCATAGCACTGTCAATATCTTTGACCGTATCAAATTTCTCTTGTATGATATGGCTTCCCATATTGGAGGTCATCACGATGATGGTGTTTTTAAAGTCGGCTACACGGCCCTTGTTGTCTGTTAAACGGCCTTCGTCAAGTACTTGCAATAAGACATTGAAGGTGTCAGGGTGTGCTTTTTCGATTTCGTCAAGCAAGACAACAGAGTAGGGGCGGCGTCTCACGGCTTCGGTCAATTGACCGCCTTCGTCATAACCCACATAACCCGGAGGTGCTCCCACGAGACGGCTCACGCTATGTCGTTCCTGGTATTCACTCATATCAATGCGTGTCATAGCGTTTTCATCATCAAAAAGGTATTCGGCTAGTGCTTTTGCAAGCTCTGTTTTACCCACACCTGTGGTTCCCAGAAAGAGGAAGGAACCTAGGGGTTTTTTGGGGTCTTGCAAACCGGCGCGGCTTCGTCTAATCGCATCACTCACGGCAACGATAGCCTCCTGTTGTCCCACCACACGTTTGTGCAGGTGGTCTTCCAGTTTGAGGAGTTTCTCACGGTCGCTTTGCAGCATTTTGGTCACCGGAATACCGGTCCATTTGGCAACGACTTCGGCGATGTCTTCGTTGGTAACTTCTTCTTTGATCATCGAACTTTCCTGCTGTGTCACCAATTTTTGTTGCTTTTCCAGCTTCTCCTGTGCATCTTTTATTTTTCCGTAACGCAACTCGGCTACTTTTCCATAATCGCCTTCACGCTCGGCACGTTCTGCTTCGAGTTTGTATTCCTCTATTTCTGTTTTGATGCTTTGGATGCTTTCGACCAACTCCTTTTCACTTTTCCATTTTGCGTTTAACTCATTGCGTTCTTCTTTGAGGTTGCCGAGTTCAGAACGCAGCGATTTTAATTTGGTTTCGTCTTTCTCCCGTTTGATGGCTTCAATCTCGATTTCCAGTTGCATAATTTTTCGATCGAGTACATCGAGTTCTTCCGGTTTGGAATTGATTTCCATACGCAGTTTTGAAGCGGCCTCGTCCATTAAGTCAATGGCTTTATCGGGTAAAAAACGGTTGGTGATGTAGCGTTGCGAAAGTTCCACCGCTGCGATAATCGCATCGTCTTTGATGCGCACTTTGTGGTGGGTTTCATATTTTTCCTTGATACCACGCAGGATGGAAATCGCACTTTCAGTATCGGGTTCGTCAACCACTACCTTTTGGAAACGGCGTTCGAGGGCTTTGTCTTTTTCGAAATACTTCTGATACTCGTCCAAAGTAGTGGCGCCAATAGCACGCAATTCACCACGGGCAAGAGCGGGTTTTAAGATATTGGCTGCGTCCATTGCGCCTTCACCGCCACCGGCACCCACGAGGGTGTGGATTTCGTCAATAAAGAGGACGATGTTCCCGTCGCTACCGGTGACTTCTTTGATGACCGCTTTGAGTCGTTCTTCAAACTCCCCTTTGTATTTCGCGCCGGCGATAAGGGCACCCATATCGAGGGAATAGATTTCTTTGGTTTTTAAGTTTTCGGGTACGTCGCCGTCCACAATCCTGTGGGCGAGTCCTTCCGCAATAGCGGTTTTACCGGTACCCGGTTCACCCACGAGCATAGGGTTGTTTTTAGTTCTTCGGGTTAATATCTGAAGGATGCGGCGTATTTCCTCATCACGCCCAATGACGGGGTCGAGCTTGTTGTCGCGCGCCATTTGGTTGAGGTTTTTGGCGTATTTGTTAAGTGCGTTATAGGTTTCCTCAGCGCTTTGTGAGGTCACGCGATCACCTTTACGGAGTTCGTCAATGGCTGCATCCATGGCTTTTTGAGTAACACCCTGGTCCTTCAACACCTGCGCCACTTTTCCGCCCGATTTGAAAAGAGCGAGCAGTAAATGCTCAATAGACACAAACTCATCTTTGCGCTTTTCGGCGATGATACTTGCGTCGTTCAAAACGGTTTGCGCTGTGCGGGACAGCATAAGCTGTCCGCCGCTCACTTTGGGAAATCCTTTTACAGAGGCATCGAGCACCTGTTTTAGGGTTTGTACATTCACGTTGAGTTTCTTTAGCAAAAAAGGAATGACGTTTTCATCCACTTCAAGCATGGCTTTGAGAATGTGCTCCGGTTCAATTTGCTGGTGTTCCAGACTTTGTGCCAGTTGCTGTGCCTGCTGCACAGCTTCCTGTGATTTGATGGTAAATTTGTTGAAATTCATATTTTTTATTGCCCGTCCCCAAGTTGACTTGGGGAGGGGTCTCGTTATTTATACCCGCGCAGGCGGGTATCTCGTTACTATTTAGTTCTATTTTTTTTTTGACTTAGGACTACAGGACGTAAGACTTACGATAATTTTTTAATGTTTTTATTTATAATGAAAGGCTAACAAACCAAGTCTTACGTCCTACGTCTTGAAGTCTTACGTCGTTAGATTACAAATCCCGCACCATTTCCAATTTACGACAAAATGTCTTGAAAACAGGGTGTTATAGATGACTTTTTGGCTTGAAAAGTTTATTATTTAGAACAAATCTAATAAAGCCAAGGGTGGCTTTATCATGGGTGTATTTAGGGAGTAAGGGGGGAGTATCTATACATAAGTGTAAATTGTGACCTGTTTATGAGTTTGGAGATTTAGAGAATACCTTTTATTTAGGTAAAATTTTCTTGCTTTCGATACGTTTTTGGTGTAAATTTACACCAAAATAGGAAATAATGTCAAGACAAAGTATTTCATTCACCTCGCCAAATGATGAGTGGTTAAAGACCCAGGTGGATAGCAAAGAATATAGTAGTAAGAGTGAACTTGTAAATGATTTAATCAGGCAGGCAAGAAAACAGCAGGCACAGGTTGATTGGGTTAGAGCTAAGTTAGAGAAGGCTGAGAAAAGCGGTTTTACCAAAGACAGTAAAGAGCATATCTTAAAACAGTCAAAGGCTTCTTTGAATGGCAAAATATAGACTGAGTAATGAAGCTAAAGAAGACCTGATTCGGATTCATCAATACGGAGTCAAAATGTTTGGGATGGCACAAGCTGACAAATACTTCGAAACTTTTTTTGAATATTTTGATATTATTGCCCAAAGCCCATATTCCTATGAATCTGTTGATACTATAAAAATGGGTTATAGGCGTTGCGTCTGTGGAGTGGATAGTATTTATTACAAAATAAACGATACTACAGTTGAAATAATGGCCATAATTGGAAGACAGGATTTGAGCACCATTTTATAATTTGGAACAATTAAATTGTAACTTTACAAAAAAACATGTCTCTATTCAATAACCTCTTCAACGCAAACAAACCTGAAAAGGAAGCTCCAAAAAGTCTTCCCTGGAAATCCCTAACCTCAACCTCTCAACTGGATGAAATCAGTGAGCTGTCCAAAACCAAAACGGTTGTTATATTCAAGCATTCCACCCGTTGCGGCATTAGCCGGATGGTGTTGAAGCAGTTTGAACGGGATTTTGATTTGGAAGAAGGAAACACAGAACTGTATTACCTCGATTTACTTTCTTACAGGCCTGTTTCTGATGAAATTGCCGCCCGTTTTCAGGTGATGCACCAGTCACCCCAACTTTTAGTGATTAAAAATGGGATTTGCGTTGCGCACGGTTCGCATTATGAGATTTTGCAAATGTCATTAAAATAAAAAATCTGCGCCTATCTGCGAAATCAGCGGGCTTATTAGTTCCCACAGAAAGCGCAGATGTACGCAGAAAATTCTCTAAATAGTTTGTTTTCGCGAAAGCAGTTACCTGAATTTATTCCGTTTGAGAATGGCACTCAATCTGCCTTTAATCTCTTCTGAGGCATCAATCAACATTTGTTCATTGGGAGGAAACGGCACAAAACGGTTTCTTAATAAACGTTTGTCATCATCGCTCAACACACGTTCATCTCCTTTGAAAGTCGCAAACACATTTTCAAAAACAAATTCGGTTTCCAGTGGGTGGCTGTTCATCAATTGGCGTCGCTGTACATCATAATAATCCACTTTTCCGCTGAGAGCGAGTGCTTTGGTTTGTAGGGTTTCAAACAGCGTCCCTTTGACAATGACAAACCGATCGACTTTGATGCGGTTGCCCAAGCTGTCCAAAATAAAATTCCCACTGCGGTCCACCTGATAGGTAAAGCCGTCCTTGATTTCCCTTTCTAAAGGAATTTGACGTTCCTGAATGCGCTCAGGCGAAATAAGCAACTCCCTGAATTCCATCCTCACTTCAAAATCATAATCGATGTCTCTGCGATTCAGGCTGTGAAATTCTGTCCAGTAATCATCCAGACCATAGGTGTTGAAATCCAACAAGTCGCGCTCCATACGAGCAGGTATGATTTGATTTGTTCTGTTGTTTAATTCAACAAAAACATAATCGGTTCCATAATAGTGGGCTTCTCTTAAAAGTTGGTCAGCGTCTTTAAAATTGGGCGACAACTTTTGAAGTTCCGTCAATGACTTGTGGGCTTTTCTGAAATCAAGTTTGTTGTTTTTGTCCATCAGTGAGCGCGCTTCCTCATACAAAGAGGTCGCATAATCCTCCTTGGCCTCGATTAGGTTTGCACTGTAATCATTAAATTCAAATCGCGCTTCCCGCCCTTCTTTTAAATTGTATAAAGGAAGTAAAGGTTTCAATCGGTTTTGAATGTGATTGAGATTTGAATACAGGTTAAAAATTTCTTTTTTATTGGAGGCCAGGCCTTCTCTTTCTAGAAAGCTGATGCGCTCTAAGGAGGCTTGTGTTCCCTTTTGAAAAGCATCTTCCAATATGGGTATCAACTCCTGATTGCTTTTTTTGGTTTTGTTTTTTTGCAGCTTTCCCACCGCAATATCAATTGCCGCATGGTAATTCCCTTTATTGAGTTCTTTTTGACTGCGTTTTATACTGCTGCAAGAAGCCACAAGTACAAAACAAACGAGTAAGTGGATTGCTCTTTTCATAATCGTAGGGTGTTGGTTATTTTAGTAGGAATACAATTGTGGTGCCAAAAATAGTTTAAATCCCAAATTCTAAGCACCAAATTCTAAAGTAATCAGCTAGCTGACCGATGACCGATGACCAAAAATCATAGTTGAATTCTGACAGTCTTACGTCTTATGTCTTACAGTCTTAAGTCAAATAATTTACATTTTCAACGCCGGTAAAATCTTGGTTGAGCATTCTCCAAAACCAATGCGCACATCACTGTTTTGGCAATAGCCTCTCAAAGTAACGGTGTCATTGTCATTGATAAATTTGCGTTCGGTGCCGTCATTTAATTTCAGGGGTTTTTCACCTCGCCAGGAAAGTTCGAGCATCGAGCCATACGAGTCGGGTGTGGGTCCTGAAATGGTGCCACTTCCCATCATATCACCACTTTTTACAGGGCAGCCGTTACTGGTGTGATGCGCCAATTGCTGACTCATATTCCAGTACATATACTTGAAGTTTGATTTTGTAACACAGTTTGGCGTGCCATTTTCAGGGGTGATGTAGGCCTCCAGCTTGATGTCATAACTCTTTTTTCCTTTGGAGCGCAAATAGGGCAGGGGCTCTACTTCCTGTTTCGGACTTTCCACTTTAAAGGGATGTAACGCATCCATCGTCACAATCCAGGGAGAAATGGTCGATGCAAAACTCTTTGCCAGAAAGGGGCCTAAAGGCACATATTCCCATTTTTGAATATCACGGGCACTCCAGTCATTGAACAGTACCAATCCAAAAATATAATCCTCAGCTTCATCAATGGGGATGGGCTCGCCCAGGTCATTGGCATCTGTTGTTATAAACGCCATTTCCAATTCAAAGTCAACCAGTTTTGAGGGTCCAAATACCGGCTTGTCTGTACCTGCCGGAAGGGTTTGACCATTGGGCCTGCGCACATTGATACCGCTGGGAATGATAGACGAACTACGGCCGTGATAGCCCACCGGGATGTGAAGCCAGTTGGGCAACAGCGCATTGTCAGGGTCTCTGAACATCGTCCCCACATTGGTTGCGTGTTCTTTGCTGGAATAAAAGTCTGTATAATCACCCACCTGAACGGGAAGTTGCATTTCAATCTCGTCCATAGTAAAAATAACACGGTCATAATGTGCTTCATTGTCTTTCAGTGCTGTGTTTTTTTCGTCAAAAATATCAGCAATGCGGTTGCGCACCAGTCGCCAGGTTTTTTTTCCGTCAGAAATAAAATCGTTTAAGGTGTCCTGAAGAAAAATATCATCGGTCAACTCTATTCCGTTGAAATAGCCCAACTGATGCAGTGCACCCAAATCAATGGCAAAATCACCAATGCGTGTGCCCACAGTTATGATGTCATCACGTGTTAAAAACACTCCAAAAGGAATATTTTGAATCGGAAAATCGGAGTCTTTATCAACAGGCAACCAGGATTTTCTACCGGGATCGTTTGCAGTAATTGGCATAGTATGAGTTTTAGTTTGTGTTAAAAAAATTCTATTCAAATATATAATTTTATGAATAGGAACCGAATGATATTCTTATTTTTGATTCAGATTTAACAAAAAATAAACGATGCACAAAGACACAACACTATTTGACCTCATTAAAGCGGAAGAAAAAAGACAAAAAAACGGACTCGAACTCATTGCCTCAGAGAATTTTGTGAGTGAGGCGGTGCTCGCTGCTGCGGGTTCTGTCCTCACCAATAAATATGCAGAGGGCTATCCAGGAAAACGCTATTATGGCGGCTGTGAAATTGTCGATCAAGTGGAACAACTCGCTATAGACAGAGCCAAGGAGCTTTTTGGAGCCGAATATGTAAACGTTCAACCCCATTCCGGCTCGCAGGCAAACACGGCTGTTTTTTCTGTGTGTTTGAAACCGGGAGACACCTTTTTGGGCTTTGATTTGTCACACGGTGGTCATTTGACCCATGGTTCGCCGGTGAATTTTTCAGGCAAGTTGTACAATCCTGTTTTTTATGGTGTGGATGAAGAAACGGGGATGTTGAATTATGATAAAATTGAAGAAATCGCTTTACGCGAAAAGCCCAAAATGATTATCGCCGGTGCTTCGGCTTATTCGCGCGAAATTGATTATAAACGCTTTCGCGAAATTGCAGATAAGGTTGATGCTATCCTTTTAGCTGATATGGCACATCCTGCGGGCTTGATTGCCAAAGGAATCCTTACTGACCCTGTGCCTCATTGCCATGTGTGTACCAGCACCACCCATAAAACCCTGCGCGGACCCCGTGGCGGTATTATTGTAATGGGGAAAGACTTTGACAATCCGTTTGGAATCAAATTGAAAGACGGCAGCCTCAGAAAAATGTCATCTCTTTTGGATAGTGGTATTTTTCCCGGGAATCAAGGCGGACCTTTGGAACACATTATTGCTGCGAAAGCCGTTGCTTTTGGTGAGGCTTTAACCGATGACTTTTTGCATTATATGGTTCAGGTGAAGAAGAATGCCAAAGTAATGGCAGATGCCTTTGTTGCCAAGGGCTATAAAGTGATTTCGGGTGGGACAGACAATCATATGATGCTCATTGACCTGCGTAATAAAAACCTTTCGGGCAAGCAAGCCGAAGAAGCGTTGGGCAAAGCCGATATAACTGTCAATAAAAATATGGTGCCTTTTGATGATAAATCCCCTTTTGTAACTTCGGGAATCCGGATTGGCACACCTGCTGTGACCACGCGCGGTTTGAAAGAAGCCGATATGAAACGTATTGTTGACTTAATGGACGAAGCCATTACCCATTTTCAGGAGGAGGCTGTTTTAGAAAAGATAGGTAATAAGGTGAACGATATGATGTCAACAAAGCCGCTTTTTACTTAATTTTTAGTAAATTAGTCTGAAATCAACAGTTTAAAATCACTTTTATGAAAGCGCTTTACTTTATTTCTTTTGTTTTGGCAGCAAATTTTTGCAACGCTCAGGTTTTGTTTGAAGAAAAAGCATCTCAACTGGGATTGGATAACAGCTCTTATGGAACGGGTATTTTGGGAGGTGGAATTTCCTTTTATGATTTTGACAATGATGGTTGGGATGACTTGACCCTCGCCACAGAAGACGGTAGTTCGGTGCGGTTTTTTAAAAACAATCAAGGTCTTTTTGAAGAAGTTTTTTTCAATATCACCAATGATGCCCACCAAATAAAAACGGTGCAATGGGTCGATATTAACAACAACGGTCAAAATGACTTTTTTGTAACCTTTGATAACAGTGCTAACCGGCTTTACAAGAATTTGGGCAATATGGTTTTTGAAGACATTACTGTAAGTTCTGGCTTATTCAATAATGACCATGTTTCTTTTGGAGCCTCTTGGGGAGATGTCAACAACGATGGCTTTTTAGATGTTCTAATCACATCAAGAAATGTCGTCAATACAGATGAGTATAATTTATTATTCCTCAATAATGGCGATGAAACCTTTACTGATATTACCGTATCAGCAGGTCTGGAATTAGAGAATTACCTCTCCTTTTGTGCTGCCTTTTTTGACTATGATAAAGACGGTTATCAGGACATCTATATTGCCAACGATAAATTTGACACGTCTAATTTACTCTATAAAAACAACGGAGACAATACCTTTACCAATGTTAGTGAAGTTTCGGGGACAGATATTATGATTGATGCCATGTCAACCACTATTGATGATTATAACAATGATGGCTGGCTGGATATTTATATTACCAACACCCCACTGGGTAATGTACTTTATAGAAACAATGGGGATGGAACCTTTACAGATGTTGCTGATGATTCAGGAACCACATTTGACAGTGTAGGCTGGGGAGCTGCTTTTTTGGATGCAGACAACGATGGTTTTAAAGATTTACACGTAGTGGGGGAGGTATTCAATTCACCAAACTTTATTTCTTCTGCCTTTTATCACAATAACGGTGACGGTACCTTTACAATACCAACAGATAGTGGGATATTTGATGAAGAATCCAAAAGTTTTTCTAATGCCATAGGCGATAGTAATAACGATGGATTTCCTGATATTGCAGTGCTTAATTTTTCGCCCTCAGACAATCAATTATGGGAAAATAACACCCCACAATCAAATAACTGGCTAAAAGTAAAACTCCAAGGCACAGAAAGCAACAGGCAAGGCATTGGCTCCTGGATTGAGATTGCCGTTGGTGGGGAACAACAATACAACTACACCCTGCTGGGAGAAGGATTTTTAGGACAAAACAGTGCGTCAGAATTTTTTGGCATTGGCGATGCCACAGCCATTGATTATGTAAAAGTGACCTGGTTGAGCGGGATAGTTGATTACATTGAAAACCCTGATATCAATGAACAAATTCTTATCATTGAAGGTGAACACCCGCTGTCAATTGATGATTTTCAGGCTGCGTATTCAACTTTTCAGGTGTATCCAAACCCAAGTAAGAACAAAAAGCTTACAGTCAACTACATTCATTTTAATGAAACAAGCACAGAACTTGAAATCAGTACTGTTTTGGGTCAGGTTTTAAAAACGATACCTGTGACTCAAGAAAAAACCGCATTGAATCTTTCAGAGTTTTCAAGCGGACTCTATTTCTTTACGTTAAAAAATGAGTTCTCTGAAGTGACCAAGCGGGTGGTTATTGACTAGTATTTAGGAATAATCATACTGCTATTAATCTAAAACCCTTTTTTTGTAGCTTAAAGAGAGGTTAGATAAAAGATTATAGATTATAAACATATGACCCCGATGGGGTCTCTCTTTGGTTGGGTCTCTTTTGTTACAAACATAAGACCCCGATGGGGTCTTTCTTTGGATGGATATCTTTGCTGCAAACATATGACCCCTCAAGGGTCAATACTTGTTTTGAATTTCTTGCCACAAACTTATGACCCAGCCCGGGTCAATAATTTAATTCACTTTTTTCTAAGAATACCAGACCGCAGAGGGGTCTCCTGTTTGTAAAACAATGAAAATGAGAAATAAGAAACGACCCCAGAGGGGTCAGATATTAGATTCAATATTCATGCTATTCAAACAACCAGTATTAAATGGTCAATCTATGAATGGAACTAAAAAGTAACTAATGTCTAACATCTAACATCTAACATCTAGTTTTAATCTATTAATCTTCCGGAAAAACGACACTTTCATAAGCACCGGCATCTGAAGGGTTTCCTCTGGGGGTTCCCAGTAAATCAAAAGGAACCTGTTGGGATGTTGCGGGATTGCCTATCCCGTTTGCAGCAGATTCATTGCTTATAAAAAGTTGGTTGAGTTGTGTATTAAAAAATACAGGATCTGCATTGAAAACACAGTTGGTATAAAAGGCAGTATTTGAAAAATCAAACAAAGGATTACCTGCAAATTGTCCTTGCGGGTCTTCAAAGCGCAGCAAGCTATTGCTAAAATTAAAATTGAACGCAGCCTCGGGTTCGGCATTTAGGAAAAACTCGCGGCCTTCACTCCCATACACAATGCAGTTGCTGAAATTGGCTTCTACCAAATCTGCTACCAGAATTTCAGTTTCACTCACCTGAAGTGAATTGTCAATCACCACCGCCGGGAAGGATCTAAAGCTTCTGTTCCAGTAATTCCCAAAGGTGGAATGCCTGAAGTTGTACGTTCCGCCAAGGGACAAGAACAAGGAAGACTGACCGCTGTTTGTAATTACAAGGTTTTCTCCATCCACATTTCCGGTGCGGGCGAGTAGTCCCACGTTGCCGCTGTTGTATATCTGGGTGTTTTTAATCGTTAAGGTAGGGTTATTTGACCCATCATTGCTGTCCATTAAAATACCTACGACCGCATTTTTGATGGTTGTAAAATTGAATTCGTGTGCTGTGCTTCCGGCGGTAAGCCAAATAGTGCCCCATTGACCGGGAATATCTTCAAAAGCGGGTTCCAAACGATCGCCTTGAAAGATAATCTCATTTTCAAGCAAAACAGGGTCTGAACTCAAGGCACCGTTTGCTTTGATGGTAGCTTGGTTAGCAACCAACAATCCACTGTTTTCGTGAAAGTGCACCCGTGCTCCGGCATCAACGGTGAGAGTTTTGGTGGGAGGCACTGCAGCATATCCATAGATTACATAGGGTTTTTCATTGGTAAAGTTCAATTCGTCATCATCCAGGAAGAATCCTTCAATAAGCACATCGTTTCCTTCAGCATCCATACCCAGATTCAGGGTTTCGATGGTGCCGTCACCAAAGCGTTCCGGAAAGAGAAACACGGCATCCTGCACCAGGGTAACCAATTCGACATTTTGCTGATTGCTTCCGGTGTCAAACTCGATGGCGTCTGTGTATAAAAACTGCAAGTTATTGGGAAAGGTGTTGATGTCGATGGTGGTTTCTACAAAGACAAAAATGCTGTCTTTAGCGAGTATCTCCAAATTGCTAAAGGTTTTTCCGGCGCGACCGTTTACATTGAGGCGGTACAACGAATTTTCCCCTTGTCCCAGGCGCACACTTGGAATGGAAATATCCTCATCACTGCGGTTATAGACTTTGAGGTTGTAAGTGCTTGAACCAATATTGCTAAACACGGTGTCGAGATAGACGGTGTCTCTTGAAAATTCAAGATTCCCGGTACTGGGAAGGGTTTCAAAGTCATTTCGGCACGAACTCCATACAACAATCAATGACAGTAAACCCAGGGTATATAAAAATCTCATTTGAAGCGTCGAATTAAATTTAGTATTCAAAAGTACAAAAATAGCCCAAATGAATCAGCTATTCCGGTTTTTAATTGTTTTTCTATGAAACGTTGATTGAGGGGGATTATTTTAAAGGAAGAACTAAATTTGAAAGCTCTAAGCACTAAGCACCAAGCACCAAATTCCAAGCACCAAACACCAAATTCCAAATTCCAAAGTACCAAATTCCAAATTCCAAATTCCAAAGTACCAAATTCCAAGCACCCATCCTTCACCGCTTATGGGCGGTTTCAGTTGGCGAGGCAAATTCCAAATTTGTCACCCTGAGCTTGTCGAAGGGCAAAACCGTCACCCTGAGCTT
>JANSXN010000101.1 GCA_024742935.1 Flavobacteriaceae bacterium | reverse complement strand
GCTAATGAGGTCTTCAACCACAACAACACTTTGATTGGCAATTAGTTTTCCTTCCACTTGGTTTTGTCTGCCATGTCCTTTTGCTTCAGGTCTCACATAAACAAATGGGAGGTTTAAGTAATCTGCTACAAGCATTCCAATACCAATGGCTCCGGTAGCTACACCAGCAATAACATCTGGCTTTCCATAGAGTTCCTCAATTTGTTGAGCCATATGCTCTCTAATATAATTTCTTATAGGTGGATATGACAAAATAATGCGGTTGTCACAATAAATGGGAGATTTCCATCCAGATGCCCATAAAAAAGGGTTTTGTGGTTGTAATTTAATTGCATTAATTTGCAATAGTAAGTCGGCTGTTTTTTGGGCCGTTTCTTTATTCAAAATCATACTGCAAATGTATAAAGTTTTTGTTAATGATAAACCCATTTATCTCACCAGTGAGGTGGTTTTTCATAAAGAGGCCAAGTGTTTAATGTTAAAGGATGTTGATTTGGAGACAGTTGTGAAGAAAGTGGCCAAGAATAAATGGCCTCAAGTTTATTTATATTATCCAAATGGTGAGCAACTCATTCAAAAGCTAAAAAAGAAAATACCGGTCGTTGTTGCTGCTGGTGGTCTTGTTAGGAATGAATCAAATGAGATTCTTTTCATAAAAAGAAACGGAAAATGGGATTTGCCAAAAGGCAGAGTTGAAGAAAAAGAAACTATTGAAGAGGCCGCTTTGCGTGAAACTGAGGAGGAAACAGGAGTTACAGGTCTTGAAATTGTAAAGCCCCTTCAAATCACCTATCATTTTTTTAACCGAAATGAAAAACTCAAACTCAAAGAAACCTATTGGTTTGAGATGAAAACTTCATTTACAGGAGACTTAGCACCTGAAAAAAGTGAAGGTATCCAAAAAGCAGTTTGGAAAAATCCCAAAAAAACCGCAAAAGCGTTGCGCAAATCCTATGCAAACATCAGAGAATTATTTTATCAAGAGGTTAATTTAAAACCCTGAGAATGGGGTATCTCATGTGGGCTTTTTCATAGTGTTTTGACTGTTTGTGTAGCCAATTCAGTTGGGCATATCCATTTTCTCTGAAAGTTTCATCCTCCTGTTTTTTTAGATCAAACCTTAATTTTAATTCGGGACTGTTTTCAATGAGATCTTCAGCTATTTCTTCAAATACATAGGGAGAAAAGCCTTCTTTTTGCTGAAGTATTGTGTCAAAAAAATTCCAGTTAAAAAAGGAATCTACCGCTTCGGGCTCAAGTGTTTCAAGTAGATATCTTATACCGGGTTGATCTGTCAAAACAAGATAGTCTCCTTTAAAAACAGTGGTTTTTTCCATTTGCTTAGATAGGTTAGTATTGTAATGCATATAATGCCCTTCATAGGCCGTAGTGCGGGTTTTGAAATCTTCTATGCGATACACCTCGGTTTGAATGAGTGTGTCATTTTCTAGTTGCTGTATTTCAATTTGATTTATTTTGAGTAATTCAATGACATTCCACCATCCTTGAGGAATGATGTACCCTTTTGGAACGCTAACTGACTTTGATGGTTTAAAATAATTATAGAAAGGCACTTCTTTTGTAAATGGTTTGTTTCTGTCATAAAATAATCTCGTTTTCCCTGTAACCTTGCTCTCTCTATAGTCACTTTCATATCCTTTAAAATCAAGCTTAGTAAAACGAGTGGTATCAACCTCCCACTGAATGGGGTATTCATCACCGGTTTTGAACTGTTTTATTGCATTTTTTCTAAGAGACTTTATAGTTTTAAAATTTATGTCAGTAACTTCAATCATACTTTTCATAATGGCATAAGTGCCCTCAACTCTGTCTTCATAGGGTTTTAGCATGTGAGTTTCAACCATCATTCCTAATGTGTTAAATAAGGTTGTATAGCCGGTTGAGTATCTGGGTGAGTCCATAAATTGAGTGAACCCTGTATCAGGAGGTCTGTTAAATACATTGACATAAGGTGTGATGTTCCATTTCTTTTGTGTTAAGTTTTTTTCAACTTCCGGTATAAAAGTTTTGATTAAATAATCACCCAATGCTCCTCCCAGTTTATTGTGTTGGGTAAAAAGGTGGGTGAGTGTATATTGATAATCGGCACCGTTGCTCACGTGGTTATCAATAAATACATCTGGATTGAGGGTATGAAAAATTTCGGCAAAAGCTCGTGCATTTCTTGAGTCACTTTTGACAAAATCACGGTTGAGATCATAATTTCTTGCGTTTCCGCGAAAGCCATATTCATCCGGCCCATTTTGATTGGTCCTTGTAGTACTGTTTCTATTTAAAGCCCCACCAATGTTGTAAATCGGAATGGTTGCTACAATTGTATTTTTAGGAATTTCAATAGTTCCGTTTGCTAAATCATTAAACAACTGCATTGTAGCTTCAATCCCGTCAGGTTCACCGGGATGAATACCGTTGTTGATGAGGATGATGGCTTTTTCATTTTGCAATTTCTTAAAATCAAAGGTTCCTTCAGGATCAAAAGTTACTAGATGTAGTGGGTGCCCGCTGTCTGTGAAACCAAATGGGTTAATCTTTATAGAAGTGTGGTTTTCATTTAAATTTTCATAGAAAAGAATTACTTCATGGTAGGTTTTTTGTTGAGTATTAAAATAATCAATATAATTAATTGATTTAATATTATTGATTAAAATAACATGACTATAAATGATTAAAAATAGATAAAAATTAAAATTTAACATAATTCGAGATGTTTTTAGTACTTTGAAATAAATAAATATATATATTTGTTAAATTAACTTAAATTTAAATATTATGAAAAAAATTACATTATTTTTTGTGGCTGTTTTTTTTTCAGTTGCAATTCAAGCTCAAACTACATTAACCCACAACACTGATGATATTATTACATCAACAAATAGTGTTGCTTG
Source organism: Flavobacteriaceae bacterium (assembly GCA_024742935.1). GTDB lineage: Bacteria > Bacteroidota > Bacteroidia > Flavobacteriales > Flavobacteriaceae > Planktosalinus. The sequence goes on along the minus strand of JANSXN010000101.1, from coordinate 3,519 downwards.
TCAAGGTGGGGATAACCTTCAGGCAAGAGTTTTTATTCTTGGTGATTTTGGAATCACTAATGATTTTGAAATTACAGAGGGCGCTATAGGGGTTCAGTCAATTTCTGCGGACATTAATCTAACTGTAAGTATATATGTGGTTGATGATCTATTTCCTGCAGGATTTCCTGGATCTTCAACTTTGTTAGGTTCTCAAAATGTTCTTGTTCCTTTTGGAAGTGATTTGACGATTGTAGATTATACATTTGACACCCCTGTTTTAGTACCTGCCGGTACAGAGCGCATTCTTGTTGAAGTGGCTCAGGTATTGGATGGAATTTCATGGTTTATAGGTGGTACAGCTGGTCAAACAGATCACCCTTGGTTGGCATCTGTACAATGTCAGGTTCCAGATTATACTGCACCTGCAGATATTGGATTTCCTGATGCGCACTATTATATCAATGTAACAGGTGATGAAGTGCTTTCTGTTGGCGACAACTTAGCTGATGCTGTATCAATCTTTCCAGTTCCTGCTGTAGACGTTATAAATATAAAAGTTCCATCTAATGTTCAGATTACTGATGTTGCTTTATTTGATTTACTTGGAAAAAACACAGGTCTCGCATTTTCTGGTGGTCAAATCAATGTAGAAAACCTCAGTAGAGGGGTGTATATATTGACTGTTAAAACATCACAAGGAACTTTAACTCAAAAGATAGTAAAAAAATAAAAATTAACATAATATATTAAAAAGTCCTGAGTCAATTAACGCTCAGGATTTTTTTTTATTAATAATTTTACATTATCAAACCTTGGGAACCCCAGTGTTTATAAATGTTTCTTTTGATTTATAAATTAATTTGTTTTAAGTTTGGGCTTATTTTAATTAATTTAAACAAAATTTAATCATGAAAAAAATTACATTATTTTTTGTGGCTGTTCTTTTTTCAGTTACAATTCAAGCTCAAACTACATTAACCCACAACACTGATGATATTATTACATCAACAAACAGTGTTGCTTGTCAAGGTGGAGATAACCTTCAGGCAAGAGTATTTATTCTTGGAGATTTTGGAATCACTGGTGATTTTGAAATTTCAGAAGGTGCTTTAGGTGTTCAATCAATATCTGCCGATGTAAACCTTACTGTTAACATTTATGAAGTTGATGATTTATTTCCTGCTGGATTTCCAGGTTCTGCAACTTTGTTAGGATCTCAAGTGGTTACTGTTCCTTTTGGAAGTGATTTGACAATAGTAGATTATACATTTGATACTCCTGTTTTAGTACCTGCCGGTACTGAGCGTATTCTTGTTGAAGTATCTCAAGAATTGGATGGTATTTCTTGGTTCATTGGTGGAACTGCTGCACAAACAGATCACCCTTGGTTGGCATCTGTACAATGTGAGGTGCTTGAGTACCTTGCTCCAGCAGATATTGGATTTCCAGATGCTCACTACTACATCAATGTAACAGGAGAAGAAGTACTATCAGTTGGTGACAATCTTGCTGATGTTGTTTCTATCTTCCCTGTTCCTGCTAAAGATGTTTTAAATGTAAAAGTTCCTTCAAGCATTGAAATTTCTGAAGTAACTTTACACGATCTTTTAGGAAGAAATACAGGTGCAATTTTTTCAAATGGTGCTATCAATGTTTCTGATTTAAGCAGAGGTGTTTATATGCTAACAGTTAAAACTACTGAAGGTACTTTAACTCAAAAAGTAGTTAAGAAATAATTTTATTTAAATAAAAGTTAAAAACCCTTGCAATTCATTGCAGGGGTTTTTTTATTAAATGAAACAATGTTATTTTAGAGGCATTAATTATTAATAATGATTAAAACCTCTTTTAAAAAAGGTCCCCTTTTTATTTTTGTGTGCTTTTGTTTTTGTCATAATTTAGTTTCTCAAACTGTTAAAGACACAACCTCCCTTTCTGAAATTGTGCTCCTAAGCACTCAAATAAACAGCACTCTTCAAAAAAAAGCAAGCTCTGTATCTGTAATTTCTGCAAACGATCTGATGCAAAGCGATGGAGTGATACTCACATCCACTTTAAATAAGGTTTCCGGTGTATATATGCAACAGGGAGCCATCAATACAAACAGAATTACCATAAGAGGCATAGGAGCCCGTTCTCAATTTTCTACAAACAGATTGAAAGCTTATTTTGATGATATTCCATTAAGTAATGCCGAAGGCGAAACCATCATTGAAGATATTGACCTAGAAGCCATAGATAGAATTGAAATTATAAAAGGACCCAATTCCACCAGCTTTGGAGCCGGACTGGGCGGTGTGATTTCAATGTATGGAAAAGAAGCAAAAGCGGGAAATTCATATGCAAATGCAATAACAACGCTTGGCAGTTTTGGACTCTATAAACAGACCCTCTCTGTGGGATATGGAAAACAAAAGGGGGGTGTTTATGCAAATTTCAGCAGTCTTGAAAGTGACGGTTTTAGAGAAAACAGTTCTTATGATAGAAAATCCTTTAACCTAAATGGAAATTACCGTTTAAGTGAAAAGGAAACACTCTCATTTATTGGAATTTTCACCCGCTTAAAAGCATTTATTCCAAGTTCCTTAAACGAAGGTGATTTTAACCAACGCCCCGAAGTTGCTGCTTCAAACTGGGCTGCGGCACAAGGTTTTGAATCCTATGATAAATTGCTGTTGGGAGTGGGGTACCGCTATTTATTTTCAGAAAAGTGGAATTTTTCTTCAAGTGTGTTTTATAATTTAAAAGATGCGTATGAACCGCGCCCTTTTGATATTTTAGATGAATACACAGCAGGTATTGGCTTTCGCGGAAGGCTCAATTATAAAGATCAATTTTTGACTTTTCCCTATGAACTAAGTCTGGGAACTGAAGTACTGTTTGAAGATTATACTTTTTCACTAATCGAAAACTTATATCAAACCCAACCCGGTCAGGGAAGTATCGCAGGTGAAACTTTTGCTGAGGTGGATCAAAAACGAAACTATGCCAATTTTTTCCTTCAGATGAATACACAATTAACAGAAAAATTGCTTCTTGAAAAAGGTATTTCTCACAACGCAACCCGATATACTTTAACTGATGTGTTTCAAGGAGCAGATTCAACAAAAGATGGAGCATACTCCTTTAACAATGTGTGGTCACCCAGCGTTGGAATTTCATACCAGCTCTCCAAAGGAAAAAATATATATTCTGCTATAAGTAAAGGCTTTTCCATTCCTTCTGTAGCAGAGACTTTGACGCCTGATGGCCAAATCAATACAGATCTAAAGCCAGAAATAGGGACCAATTATGAAATTGGTTTTAAAATGAATTGGCTTTCAAATGCGCTTTACACTGAAATTTCTTTGTATTCCACTCAGATTAAAAACCTACTGGTTGCCAGACGTATTGCTGAAGATCAATTTGTAGGTATCAATGCCGGTGAAAGCAGCCACAAAGGAATAGAGCTTTTTATAAATTATAAATTGTTTTCAAACTCAGGATTTCAATTAAACCCCTTCCTTTCAGGTACAATAACTGATTTTAAATTTAAAG
>JANSXN010000074.1 GCA_024742935.1 Flavobacteriaceae bacterium | reverse complement strand
TTAGCATCTGCCGAAATTGAATTATTACTCAACCAAAGTGCCTTTAGTAACACTTATCAATTTGAAGACGGTGCTTTAACTATGGTGGGTATCAAGCTACCCAGAACAGCACTTTTTATTGGAAAAACTGTTAAAGAAGCCGCCGAGGTCAATCCCGGTATCGAATTTATTCCCATTGCTATTCAACGTTTTGGAACTCAATACACTCTTATTCCAAGAGGTGATACCGTATATAAAGAGGGAGATTTAGTATATTTTTTAACCACACTTGACGGTGTTCAAGAGGTCTATCAACTCACAGGAAAAATTCGTGAAGAGATAAAAAATGTCATGATTCTTGGCGGAAGTAAAATTGGTTTCAAAACCGCACGCGAACTTTGCCGAAGTCACTTTAAGGTTAAACTTATAGAGAGCAACAAGCAAAAAGCCTTTGACCTTGCAGATGTACTCCCCAATATTTTAGTCATCAATACCGACGGTAGAAATGTAGAATTACTTGAGGAAGAATCCATACAAGATATGGATGCCTTTATTGCCGTTACCGGAAATAGTGAAACAAATATAATGTCTTGTCTGGTTGCCAAATCAAAAGGGGTAAAGAAAACCATCGCACTTGTTGAAAATATGGACTATTTTCAACTCTCACAATCTATAGGGATAGATACCCTTATCAATAAAAAACTTCTGGCTGCTAACGATATCTTTAGATACATCAGAAAAGGGGAGGTGGTAGCGATGACAAAACTCACCAATATGAATGCAGAGTTACTTGAATTTGTGGTGTCTTCAAAGGCTTTTGTCGTGGGTAAGTCAATAAGAAGTCTTGAATTTACGCGATCAGCAATCATTGGCGGAGTAATAAGAGACGGTGTGGGACTTATAGCAACACCAGATTTTGTCATAAAAGGGGGAGATCGGGTTGTAGTGGGTTGCTTGCCTCACGCCATTTCCAAAGTAGAAAAATACTTTAATTAGCATGTCATTTTTAAACAGGATTAACTTAAAGATCATTCTCCATTTTATGGGGTTGCTTTTGTTGTTTAATGGCTTGTTTATGATGGTAACATCCGGGGTGAGTCTTTATTATGATGATGGCGCGTTTAATGGTATTATTCAAGCAGGAATCATTACGATTGTATTAGGAATTCTTATTTTCGTTTTAACGAAAAACCACAGAAAAGAGATAAAAAAAAGAGAAGGATATATTGTTGTTACTTTTGGCTGGTTAATCATGGCTTTTAGCGGAACACTTCCTTATGTTTTTACCGAATCCATACCTTCATTTACCAATGCTTTTTTTGAAACCATGAGTGGTTATACTACAACCGGTGCTACTATTTTAAACCAAATTGAAATTTTACCTGAAAGCATACTTTTTTGGAGAAGTCTCACACACTGGATTGGAGGAATGGGAATTATCGTTTTGGCTATTGCTATTTTACCACTTCTGGGGATTGGTGGTATGCAGTTATTTGCTGCTGAAGCCCCTGGGCCGAGTAATGATAAATTACATCCTCGCATTACAGATACTGCAAAACGTCTTTGGCTGATCTATTTTGGATTTACGTTAGTCGAGACGGTACTTTTAAACCTGGCAGGTATGTCTCTTTTTGATGCAGTAAATCACTCAATGAGCACCATGGCAACAGGAGGGTTTTCAACAAAAGATGCAAGTTTGGCACATTGGAATGATAATCCAATGATTCAATATATCGTGATTGCTTTTATGTTTATTGCAGGAACCAATTTTGTGTTGAGTTACTTTGCATTTAAAGGTAAGTTCAGTAAAATATTAAGAGATGAAGAGTTCAGGTTGTATGGTACATTTATTCTTGTGTTTTCAACATTAGTTATGTTAATAACTTATTTTCAGGCAGATTGGTCACTATCCACTTTGAACCATAATATGGCTTATGGTGAGCTTGAAAACTCTATAAGGCATTCATTATTTCAAGTGATTGCAATTGTTACAACAACCGGATTTGTAACAGCTGATTATACTTTGTGGACTCCTTTTTTAACGATGTTCTTTTTTGGGCTCATGTTTTTGGGTGGTTCAGCTGGCTCAACTGCCGGTGGCATGAAAATAGTAAGGCATTTGATTACCATCAAAAATGGAATTCTTGAATTCAAACGGTCTTTTCATACTCACGCAATACTTCCGGTTAGGTACAACCAAAGAGCCATCCCTCAAAATATTGTTTTTAATATTCTTGCCTTTTTTATTTTGTATATACTCATGTTTATTATTGGAGTCGCGGTTTTTTCTTTTATAGGTCTGGATTTTATAACTGCTTTAGGAGGAGCCGCTTCCAGCTTAGGTAATGTAGGGCCTGCTTTAGGGGATTTAGGTCCTGTTAATAATTATAATTCTTTGCCAGCATTTGGAAAATGGTGGTCTGCATTCTTAATGCTTGTGGGAAGACTTGAACTGTTTACTGTTTTAATTTTATTGACACCGTTTTTCTGGAGGAATCGATAAGGAATCAACATTACAGGTTTTAAGTATGAATGATAAAAGAACTCGGAAAATTTAAGTCAGTAGTTTTTTGATTCGTTTTAGAGCTTCCCTTATTTCTCCTTCTGATGCAGCATAAGAAATCCGGATGCAATTGGGGTCTCCAAAAGATTCTCCTGAAACCGTTGCTACCAAAGCTTCTTCCAAAAGTAATAGAGAGAAATCTTCTGCGGTATTTATTTTTTTACCTTTTATAGTTTTCCCAAAAAAGCTTGAAACATCTGGAAATACATAGAAAGCACCCTCAGGAGCGTTATTTTTTAAACCGGGAATTTCTGAAAGTAAATCAAGCACCAGTTTTCTACGTTCTTTAAATGCATCAACCATATATTGTATGCTGCTTACGGAAGCCTCCAGGGCTGCAATAGTGGCCATTTGAGCGATGGCATTGGCACCACTTGTGATTTGACCTTGCATCTTGTTGCAAGCACGGGCTATCCAAGCCGGGGCACCCATATAACCAATGCGCCACCCCGTCATCGCAAAGGCTTTTGAAACACCATTGACGACAATGGTTCGGTCATACATATCTTCAAATTGCGCCATGGAAAAATGACCCTCCCCAAAGTTGATGTGTTCATAGATTTCATCAGAGACCACATAAATATTTGGGTATTTCTGTAATACATCAGCCAGGGCTCTCAATTCAGCTTTGCTGTAAACGGATCCACTGGGATTGCAGGGGGAGCTGTACATCACCAACTTGGTTTTTGGTGTGATAGCAGCCTCCAATTGTTGGGGTGTGATTTTAAAATTTGTGTCAATGGTTGTGGGTATTTCAACGGGCACTCCTTCTGCGAGTTTTACCAGATCGCTGTAACTCACCCAATATGGAGCAGGTAATATGACTTCATCTCCTTGATTAAGCATCACCATAACTATGTTTGCAAGGGATTGCTTAGCTCCGGTTGAGACTACAATTTGTGTGGGTTCATAAGTAAGATTGTTATCTCTTTTAAATTTAGTAATAATAGCTTTTTTGAGTTCCGCATAACCATCAACAGGAGGATAAGCGTGAACATTATCATTTACAGCTTTTATGGCAGCTTCTTTTATAAAGTCAGGTATGTTGAAATCAGGCTCTCCTAGACTGAGCCCAATGATATCCTTTCCTTCATTTTTCAATTCGCGGGCTTTAGCAGCCATGGCAAGTGTGGCAGAGGTAGCCATATTGTTAACTCTGTCTGATAAATGTTCTTTCATAAAATTGAGATGAACTTTTCTTAAGCGCTTAAAGCCGGCTTCATACCCATTTCCTTTAAATGAGTAAAATGAGATAAAATAGCTTTGCGGGTGGTTTTATATTCGTGATAAGGTAATTGGAACTCTTTTGCAGTTTCTTTGACGATTTTTGAAATCTTGGTATAATGCACATGGCTTATGTTTGGAAAAATATGGTGTTCAACCTGATGATTTAAACCTCCGGTATACCAGTTAACAATTTTATTTTTAGTGGCAAAATTTACTGTAGTGTATAATTGGTGAATCGCCCAAGTATTTTTCATAGTACCTGTTTCATCAGGAAGTGGCATTTGGGCTTCTTTAACCATGTGAGCCAATTGAAAAACCACACTAAGAATCACTCCGGCTACATAATGCATTACAAAAAAACCTAAAAGTACTTTCCACCAAGCTATTGATAAAATAAGCATTGGAATTACAATCCAGATAGAGAAGTAGATGATTTTAGAAATTACAACGATACTCCATTGTTTAACAGGGTTTGGAAATTCACCGTAAGAAAGTTTTCGTTTTAAATAATCTCTTGTTTGCTTAAAATCTGTTGTTAAAGCCCAATTGAATGTCAAAAGGCCATAGAGTAAAACAGAATAAAGATGTTGGTATTTGTGAAAGCGTTTCCATTCAGAATGTTTGCTGAAACGCATAATTCTTCCTGCTTCCATATCCTCATCATGACCGTGGATGTTTGTGTAGGTATGGTGTAAAACATTATGTTGTACCTGCCAATTATAAACATTTCCTGCAAGAATGTATATGGTACTTCCCATAAATTTATTTACCCACTTTTTTGAGGAGTAAGATCCGTGATTTCCATCATGCATAACATTCATCCCAACACCTGCCATTCCTATGCCCATTATAACTGTAAGGAGCAATTGAGCCCATCCGGGGATGTTAAGCGTCAACAATAAAAAGTATGGGGTTAAAAAGATTGCAAACATGGCTAGGGTCTTCAAATGAAGTTTCCAGTTGCCTGTTTTCTTTAAGTTTTTCTCTTTAAAATAATCGTTAACTCTGGTGTTTAAGGTTTTGAAAAAATTTGCGGGATCTTTTCTGGAAAAACGGATTGAGGATGTATTCATAGTTTAAATTTGACTAATAACGTTTTGCACGAAAAATAAGTATTGGCAAATATAATTAATATTCAATTCGTTCTACTTGTTAATAACAAAAAATTACAAGTTAATTGAGTATTTTTGTGGTCATACATAAAACTATGGATTTGATTATTAAGTATTTCGCTCATTTAACTGATGAACAAAAAAGTAATTTTTCACTTTTACAGGAACTGTACAAGGATTGGAACTTAAAAATAAATGTCGTCTCAAGAAAGGACATTGATGAATTGTATTTAAGACACGTTTTGCACTCTTTAGGAATTGCTAAAATCATTCAATTTAATGAAGGAGCAACTGTGCTTGATGTGGGAACCGGCGGTGGTTTTCCGGGGATTCCGCTTGCTATTTTATTTCCGGAAACCCAATTTCACCTGGTGGATTCCATTGGAAAAAAAATAAAAGTGGTGGATGAGATAGTTGCCGGATTGGGTATCAAAAATGTGAAAACAACAAACGACAGAGTTGAAAATATCAAGGAAACTTATGATTTTATAGTGAGTAGAGCTGTTGCTGCGATGCCCACATTTGTGCATTGGGTTGATGGAAAAATTTCAAAAAAAAACAACCACAAGATACCTAATGGAATTTTCTATCTTAAAGGAGGAGACTTAACTGAAGAGTTGCTAGATTTTCCAAAAGCTAAAATATTTTCACTAACTGATTACTTTGAGGAGGCATTTTTTGAAACTAAAAAAGTGGTTTATTTACCAGTGAAGTATAAGAAATGATACTTATTTCCGATATAAAAAATAAGTATTAACAGCTTCAATATATTCTTTTTTTGCTTCATCAGGGGAAAGGTTTCTGGCTTGAAACAGTGCGTTTGCTTTAAAGGCGTTGATGAGTGGTTTTTTGCTATTGGGGTCGTCTTTACTCTCATTAGCCCTCTTATAGTAAGCATAAAGTCTCAAAAGTAAATCTGCCGGAAAGGGTTCCATATGATTATTAACTCTCTCTACAGCTTCTTCAAAAGCGATTTGAAGTTCTTCAGGACTCATTTTTATTTGCTAAGATTGTGATTCCGCCTTTGACTATTTGGTTTAGCTTCACATTTATTTTGGCATCTAAAGGTAATAAAACATCAACTCTTGACCCAAACTTTATAAAGCCGCTATCACTTCCTTGTGTGATTTCCATTCCTTTTTCGGCATAATTAACTATGCGTTTGGCGAGTGCTCCGGCTATTTGTTTGTGTAAAACATCTCCAAAAACGTTATTTTTCACAACAACTGTCGTTCTTTCATTTTCTTCAGAAGATTTGGGATGCCAAGCTACTAGAAATTTACCGGGATGGTATTTTGAGTAAACAACTTCTCCACTCACCGGGTATCTGGTAACGTGCACGTTAATAGGTGACATAAAGACTGAAACCTGTAGCCTTTTATCATTAAAATATTCTTTTTCAAAGACTTCTTCAATCACAACAACTTTTCCGTCAACGGGAGAAAGAATTTGAAAATCGCTTGTTTGAATGTCTCTTTTAGGGTTTCTAAAAAACTGAATAATGAGCAGAAATATTACAATAAATATACTAATCAAAACTTTTTTTAAGATTTCATTGTCCAGAAAAAAGTGTGCAGATAGTGCTATAACTATAAGTATTGCCAGAGCTGCTAAAATAATTTTGTGACCTTCTCTATGAAACATAATTTGCTAATATAAAATATGTGTATATAAATGGACTGGCAAAAACAACACTGTCTAACCGATCATAGACCCCACCGTGTCCCGGTATAAGAGTTCCACTGTCTTTCACACCTGCTTGTCTTTTAAATTTTGATTGTACAAAATCGCCTATAGGTCCAAATAAACTTATTAAAATAGCTAACCCAAGCCAAAATAACGGATTAAAGATAGCGAGATATTTAAATATAAAAAAGCTGGCAATTGACGCAGCGACCATTCCACCAAAAAAGCCCTCAAGTGTTTTATTGGGTGAAACACGTTCTAAGAGTTTTCGTTTACCAAAATTTTTCCCAATCAAAAATGCAAAGATATCATTTGCCCAAACTAAAATAAAAACAGCAGCAATGAGATAAGGTGAGTATTCGTAATTGTAAAAAGGAATAAGTGTTATAAAAACAAAACCACTTATGAGATAAAGAATTGTTACGATATATTTTTTCTTTTCAAACATTGGAATCATACTAACCCATAATAAATCTTTTAATAAAAAAAGATTCACAAATCCAGTAAGTACTAGTAAAAGCTTGGTTGCATAAAAATCAAACTGGAGGTATGAAAAAAGAAAAATAAAGAGGATTAATACTGCATAAACGACTATCGATTTAAGGTGAATTAACCTCAAAAACTCGTTAAGGCAAACAATGCCAAGTAGGGTAAACAATATAAGGAAAGTAATTGGTGAAAGAAAAGTTGCAGCAAGTAGGATAAGGACATAAATAGATCCAGACAATGCTCTAATTAAAAGTTCCTTCATATTATAAATCTTCCAGAAGGAGCAAATATAAGTTTTTTGAACTACTTCCGTAGGTCATAAAATCATTTTCTTTTTTGCTTTCAAAGTTTTTAATGGTGGTAATATTTGAAGGAATATTGTTTTTGTTTGCACTTTTTATTTTACGTAAACCTTCACCAATAGTGTCAACTAATTGGCTTGTTGTGGCAAAAATTACAAAGTTATCTGGTAATTCTTTGAGTTTTTTTTCTTTGATTTGATTTGAAGATATTAAAATGGCTCCCACATCTGCAACTAGTGATTCACACTGAGAAAAGAAAAATGAAGCGTGAATATTATTTCCAAATTTGAGATTATAGGAGTTGAATTTTGATTTTAAGTTTTCATTTGTGCAAAAAACCTCTTTTTCATACCAATCGTTTTCAAGTAAAATATTATCAAAAGCTTCATCTAGCTCATCATAGTTTTCACAATAGAGAAATTTTCCGCCATTTTTTCTAAAGTAGTAGGTGAATTTTTCGTCAGTAGGTAGAGGTACTTCCGGTAAATATTTACTTCTTTCTTCTTTTGGGGATTCTTTGTCTTTAGATTTTTTAAATAATTTTTTAAACAAACCCATTAATTACTTGATTGAGGTGTTTTTTATTCAGACTCGCACCAAATATAAAAAAAACTTAACCCAAAAGCGAATTAAGTTACTTTTTATATTTCAGGATTTGTAATTAAGAAGTTGGTTTGTCTAACTTGTCAAAAATTACATCTGTATTTTTAAAGTCTCTTTTTCCAAAAATGGTTTCCAAGTTGTCTTTAAAAATTACTTCTTTTTCAAGTAAAACATTGGCAAGTTCAATAAGCTTGTCTTTGTTTTTCTGAAGTAATTCAATAGCTCTTTTGTATTGAGACTCTATGAGATTTGAAATTTCCTTGTCAATCATTTCTGCTGTTTTTTCACTATAGGGTTTTGTGAAATTGTATTCAGATTGACCTGATGAATCATAGTAGGTAAGATTTCCAAGTTTGTCATTAAGACCATAGATAGTGACCATGGCACGTGCTTGTTTAGTTACTTTTTCAAGATCACTTAAGGCGCCTGTAGAAATTTTATTGAAAATCACTTTTTCTGCAGCTCTTCCACCCAGCGCAGCACACATCTCATCTAGCATTTGTTCCGGTCTAACAATAAGTCGTTCTTCAGGTAAATACCAGGCAGCTCCCAGTGATTGTCCTCTGGGAACGATGGTTACCTTAACAAGCGGAGCTGCATGTTCCAGCATCCAACTGACAGTGGCGTGTCCAGCCTCGTGAAAAGCGATTGCTTTTTTCTCGTCTGGGGTAATGATTTTATTTTTCTTTTCAAGCCCACCAATAATTCTGTCAACAGCATCGAGGAAATCTTGTTTTCCAACGGCTTTATTTCCCTTTCTTGCAGCGATGAGAGCAGCTTCATTACAAACATTTGCAATATCTGCCCCAGAGAATCCGGGGGTTTGTTTCGCTAGAAAATCAAGGTCTAGATTTTCTTCTTTTTTGATAGGTCTTAAATGGACTTCAAAAATTTCTTTTCGTTCTCTTAAATCTGGTAAGTCAACATATATTTGACGGTCAAATCGACCTGCACGCATCAAAGCTTTATCAAGAACATCAGCTCTGTTTGTTGCTGCAAGTACTATCACATTTGCATTGGATCCAAAACCATCCATTTCAGTTAATAGTTGATTGAGCGTGTTTTCTCTTTCATCATTGGAGCCTGAGAAATTACTTTTTCCCCTTGCACGGCCAATAGCATCAATTTCATCAATGAAAATGATTGATGGTGATTTTTCTTTGGCTTGTTTGAATAAATCCCTTACACGTGAAGCTCCAACTCCCACAAACATTTCAACAAAGTCTGAACCAGAAAGTGAGAAAAATGGAACTTTTGCTTCACCGGCAACAGCTTTTGCAAGCAATGTTTTTCCGGTTCCCGGAGGTCCAACGAGGAGTGCGCCTTTGGGAATTTTTCCTCCCAATGCAGTATATTTATCAGGTGTTTTGAGAAAATCTACTATTTCCTGAATTTCTTCTTTAGCACCTTCAAGTCCTGCAACATCTCTAAATGAAACTTTTACATCTGTATTTTGGTCAAAAAGGCGGGCTTTTGATTTCCCAATATTAAAGAGTTGCCCACCGGGTCCACCACCGGCACCACTGGACATTCTACGCATTATAAAAATCCAGATAGCAATGATAATTGCAAAAGGAAGCAATGTGAGTAATATATCTCCCCAAACATTTGATTCTGTATCATATACGACCGCTGTGGGTAAATTGTTTTCTTCTTTAGTTCTTCTTAAATCGTTTTCAAAGTTTTGAAGGTCACCAAATTCAAACTGATATGCAGGTACATTTGAAGAAAGGGATTGATTTCCTACTTTTCTAACATGCACCTCTTTTGCTTTAGCCTCGCTAGTTAGAAAGACCCTTGCTTTATTTTTGTTGACAATAACAACTTTTTCAACATCACCATTAACCAAAAACTCTTGAAATTCAGCAGGGGTAGTCTTTGCAGGCTCTGTCCATCCACCGCCACTAAAAAAGTTTATTGCCAGAAATGCCAAAGCAATCATTCCATAAATCCATAGCGGGCTAAATTTTGGCTTCTGATCTTTGTTTTTATTGCCTTCTCCCTTGGGAGATTTATCATCTTTATTTTTATTTTCTGTATCGTTTGACATTAATAGGGATTGATTATTTAATAACTAGTCTCAATTTTTACTGTCTTTGCATCACCCCAAAGACTTTCAATATCATAATATTCTCTGATATGCTTTTGGAATACATGAACTACGATATTTATGTAATCCATTAAAATCCACTCAGCATTTTCTGAGCCTTCTATGTGCCAGGCTTTTTCTTTGAGCGATTTGCTCACGGTTTTTTCAACTGAATTCACAATGGCGTTTACCTGAGTGTTTGAGGTTCCATTGCAGATGATAAAGTAGTCGCAAACAGTGTTTTCTATTTCTCTTAGATCAAGGATTTCAATATCTTGACCCTTTACTTCTTCAATGCCTTGAATTATTTGAGTGATTAATTGATCTGCTTCGTTTTCTTTTTTGGTCATTAAAACTATTTTTGCAAAGTTATTACTTTTTTGGTTTTCTGTAACTTTCTATTTTATAAGATTAACGCAATTTTTACATTTGTTTATGTTAATATACAAAATCAGTGCCACTAGCTCAACAAATAGTTACCTTAAATCACTATTGAAAGAAAACAAGCTACAAGATGAACTTGTGGTTATTACAGATGAACAAACACAGGGAAGGGGACAGCTGGGAACTTCCTGGCATTCGAAGAAAGGTAAAAGCCTGACGTTCAGTATTTATAAACAGTTTAAGGGGTTTAAAGTAGCTAAGCAATTTTATCTCTCCATGGCGGTTTCAATTGCAGTCAAAGAAACATTGGAAATCTTTGGCATCCCCGAGATAAGTGTAAAATGGCCTAACGACATTCTGTCAGCAAATAAAAAACTTTGCGGTGTTCTTATCGAAAACCTGTTGAACAATACAAATATAAAAGGAAGCATTATAGGAATAGGGTTGAATGTTAATGATTCACATTATAAGGATTTGCCAAATGCCACATCAATGAAAATTGAAACACAAAAACATTTTGACCTCAATCAAATCTTTAATAAGTTATCTGAAGTATTGTTAGAGAAAATGAGTTTAGTTGAGAAGAATCAATTTAAACAAATAGAAGATGCATATTTAAAAAATCTTTACAGAATAAATCAAATAAGTGTTTTTGAAAACGCTCAAAAAGAGTGTTTTAACGGAATTATCAGGGGTGTTTCTGCTGAAGGCAAACTATTGGTTGAGACCGAAGATGAGATTATACTACCTTTTGATTTAAAAGAAATTAAACTTTTATCTGGCTTAAAGTAAACTCAAATTGGTGCTTAAAGTTTCCAAAAATTTTGAGATGGGTCCTTTGATCATCATCGCCATCATAGCATTAAATTCTCCTTCAAAATGTAACTGAACCATTGACGAGCTATTACTCACTTCTTCAATGTTGGCAGAAAGCGTAAAAGGCAATTTGTCACTAATAGCTCCCAAAACAACTTTGTTGGGGGGTAGCTTTTCTTTTAATTCGAGTGCTATTTCCGGCATTCCCTTGAGTGCAAAAACAAAAGCATTGTCTCTTATCACTTCAAATTTACTTATGTTATCTGGCATTAATTGTTCAAAATTTTTTACATCACTTAAAAATTCACACAATTCAAGTGCAGACTTATTTACGGTTACTTTGTTGCTTTCAAGATTCATATTTTATATTTTATGTTGATTGAGTTTGGAGTGATCTGTTTCTTGATTCAAGTTTCAAGTTTGCTTCACACAATCACTTCACTCAGGTCAGGTTTCAGGTTCAAAAAAAGCGTTTCAGTTTCAAAACACAAACTCAAAGACTCACAGTCTATTTACCTGTCCACTCTGCCGGATTTTCTCTCCAGGACTTTAAGGTTTCCAGTTCTTTATTTGATATGTAATTTGCTTTTTCAGCTTGACCCAAAAGATGTTCATAATCACTCAAGGTGTAAGTGTTATATTTTCTTTTTTGAAATTGTCTTGAGCAACTTGAAAGCCATAGGTAAAAACAGCAACCATACCTTTTACTTTCACTTGTGCTTCATTTAGAGCTTTAACAGCATTTAAGCTGCTTTTTCCTGTGCTAATGAGGTCTT
>JANSXN010000082.1 GCA_024742935.1 Flavobacteriaceae bacterium | reverse complement strand
GCTTTGTAATAGGTTTCTGCAATTAATTGAGGAAGTTTGCCTTTGTATGTTTTATATTCTTTAACTATATGTATCACTTTTATTACTTATTAGTTTAATATATTTACAATATTATGTAAAAAAAATGAAATTTCACAGTAGCAACCATCTAAATTTTAATTGAGTAGAAAAAATTTAAATTTATCCTATCAAAACTCCCCTCCTTTGGAGGGGTTGGGAGAGGATTTCATTACCTTTACCCAATGAAGTTCAGCTATTCAAAAGCAGAAAAACTCAAAAGCAGAAAAACCATCGAGTCTCTTTTTACTGAAGGAAAATCGGTGGGGGTTTTTCCTTTGCGATTATTTTACATTGAAGTGCCCGAATCTGAAACAGCGCTCACTAAAACCGCCGTTTCTGTTTCTAAAAAGAACTTCAAACTCGCTGTGCACCGCAATCAAATAAAAAGACTCCTCAGAGAAGCGTTTCGGTTGAATAAACACCTTATTTTAGATAACTCCTCAAAAAAATATGCGCTGTTATTTTTGTTTGTTGGAAAGGAAATACCCCATTTTCAACAACTGGATACGAGTATAAAAAAATTGATGACTAAATTTTTGGAACAAACTAAAAATTAGATTGGTACGTTAATTGTGTTTAAGCTTTTACTAATCAAGTCGTTTCAATTATGAAAACCATCTCCCTCTTTTTATTCAGTATGATTCTCGCGTGTTCAAACACAACGAGCGATTCTCGTGTTGGCAGTTATGAAGAAAGCGAAATTTATAGTGACGTGGCGCCTGCTTCTTCATTTGAAATTTCTGAAAAATCAAGTGCTCCACAAGTGCTGCAAGAACAAAAAATCATCAAAACCGGTAATCTGCGGTTTCAAACCCGGGATCTTGAAAAAACCCACGGTAAAGTAAAGCAACTTGTTTCCCGTTACAACGGAATATTGCAAAGTGACCGTTCAGGCAAGGGATACAATGAGGAGTATCTCAATTTGACCATTCGCATTCCGTCTGAAAATTTTCAGGTTTTGATTGACTCCATTTCGCAGGGAGTCGCTTATTTTGATCAAAATGACATCACACAACAAGACGTTTCAGAAGAATATGTTGACCTTGAAGCACGCCTCAAAGCAAAGCGCGAGTTGGAGAATCGTTATCTTGAACTCCTAAAACAGGCTAAAACCGTCAAGGATATGCTCGAGATTGAGCGCGAACTCTCAAGCATAAGAGAAGAAATTGAAGCCCGTCAAGGCCGTCTCAACTACCTTCAAAATCAGGTTTCATACAGCACCATTCACCTCTATTTTTACAAAACCACTACAGATAAAGGAATCACAACTTCATATGGGCAAAAAATGTGGAATGCCATCAAATCAGGTTGGAACGGTATTTCGTTATTTTTCCTTGGCCTCCTTCATATTTGGCCGTTTTTTGTTATCTTGTTGCTCGCTGTTTTTGGAGTAAGAAAATACCTAAAAAGGAAAAAGAAAATCAAAGAATAAAAGCATTTACGCTTTCGCGTAAGCAAAACGTTTAGAATGAAAAAGAAAATAGTATTACCTCTCATTGCCGTTCTTATTGCTTTGGGAACCTGGAGTTTTAAAAGCGATTTTTTTGAGATTGCCAAACAAATAGAAATCTTCACAACGCTTTATAAGGAGGTCAACATGAATTATGTTGATGAAACCGTGCCCGCTGAGCTCATGGATAATGCCATTAAGGGAATGCTGGAGCAACTCGATCCATACACTGTTTATTACAATGAGCAAGATGTTGTGGAGGCGAGAATCAATCAAACAGGGTCAAACACGGGAATTGGCGCCTCTGTGCGTGCACAAAAAGAAAAACTAATCATAATTGAACCTTGGAAAGACGGGCCTGCAGATAAAGCCGGGCTCAAGGCCGGTGACGAAATAGTAAAAATTGGGGACGTGATTGTTGCCAGTTTTGATGACAATGCCAGCGAGTTGCTGCGTGGAGCTCCCGGATCTGAAGTAACTGTTTCATACCTGCGCCAGGGAAAAACCCAAACAACAACCCTAATTAGAGCAGCGCTCACAGAAAAAGCCGTGCCTTTTTATACCCTAATGGAAGACAATGTGGGCTACATAGTGCTAAGTGCTTTTAATCCTAAAACTACAATAGAAACTAGAGCAGCACTCGTCGAACTTAAAAAGCAAGGTGCTACTAGTATCATTCTTGATTTACGTGGAAATCCCGGCGGTTTGATGCGTGAATCGATTAATATTGTTAATCTTTTTGTGCCTAAAGGCGAAATAATTTCCACCACCCAATCAAACATAGAAAAATACAATCAAACATTCAGAACTTCCTTTGAGCCGGTTGATACTGAAATACCCCTGGCAGTATTGATCAATGGGCGAAGCGCTTCTGCGAGCGAAATTGTTTCGGGAGCCATTCAAGATTTAGATAGAGGCGTGGTTGTGGGTGCGCGCAGTTTTGGAAAAGGTCTTGTTCAACGTCCAAAAAAACTCACTTATGGTACCCAAATCAAAGTGACTATTTCAAAATATTACACCCCAAGCGGAAGGTGCATTCAGGCAGAAGATTATTTTAACAGAGATGAATTTGGCGACCCCATTCGCGCTACACCTGAAACGTTTAATGCCTTTAAAACAAAAGGTGGAAGAACCGTTTATGATGGTGGCGGAATTCTTCCCGATGTTGAACTGCCTACGGCCGTTTTCAGCCCCATTACCACAGCGCTTTTAAAAGCAAATAGCATTTTTGACTTTGCCACAGAATATTATTATAAAAATCAGCACAGCGACTGGAAAAATTTTCGCTTTAGCGAAAATGACTACAAAGAGTTTTTAAGCTTCCTCAACCGCACAAATTTCACATTTGAAACTGAAACTGAAAGTCTCTTAAAAACTGCCATCAAAAAGGCTGAAGAGGAAAATATAAAGCAGGATATTGAGAAAAGTTATAACACACTTCTGCAAGACATTAGCAGGGCGAAAGATCGTGAATTACAAGACAAGAAAGCCGAAATCATGTCTTTGCTTTCTGATGAAATTGTAAAGCGCTATTTCTATCGTGAAGGACTTTATGAATATCAGGTAGTCAATAATCCTGAAATCAAGGAGGCCGTTGCTATTTTAAAAGATACAAGACGATATCAAGCTATTTTGAAGTAATATGACCTCTTTCCTCCAATTTTTTGAAGAAATGCCTATCTGGATGCGATTGATCTGGGTGGTGGGTGTCTTGGCTGTTTTTTGGGTTTTGGAAGGGTATTATGCCTTGGTTAAAATCAACTATAAAAAATGGAAACACGCAAAGGTTAATTTTGCTTTTCTACTCTTTACTATGCTGATTAATGTGGGTTTTGGGGCGCTCACCTTGGGTGTTTTTTACTGGATTGAAAATGCACAATTTGGTTTGTTGCACCTTGTAGATTGGCCTGTTTGGGTCGAGCTGCTTTTGGCACTTTTAGTACTCGATTTAATTGCTCAGTATGGGGTGCATTATTTGCTTCACAAGGTCAAATGGATGTGGCGACTCCACATTATTCATCATAGCGATACCAAGGTAGATGTCACTACAGGCACACGTCATCATCCCTTGGATTTTGTAATTAGAGAAACTTTTGCGCTTATTGCTGTTTTGATTATGGGAATGCCTATCGCATTCTACCTTGTTTACCGCATTTTGAGTGTGTTTTTTACGTATTTCACACACGCTAATATCAATCTTGGGAAAATTGATAAAATCATTAGCTATGTATTTGTTACGCCTAATATGCACAAATTTCACCACCACTGGGAAATGCCCTGGACAGATACTAATTTTGGAAATATGTTTTCCTTTTGGGATCGCATTTTTGGCACTTTTGTTTATGACGATACTAAAAAAATAAGATATGGAGTCGATTTAGTAGATGACAGCACTGATGAGGATATCCTTTATCAATTACAGATACCTTTTGATAGAAGGATAAAAACTAAAGGGTGAATCATTCTTTAATCATCCCAATATGCGGAATCCCGTCTTCCAGATACCCTTCGCCCACTTCTTTATATCCATGACTGTTATAGTATTTAACGAGGTATTGCTGAGCAGAAAGATGAATTTTTGAAGTATTAAAGTTTGCTTCAACAGCCTTGTTTGCAGCTTCCATTAATTGGTGCCCATAGCCGTATTTGCGTTCATTTTCTTTAATTAGTACCCTACCAATGCTTGCCTCTTCAAAATAATCACCGGGGCCAAAAAGTCGTGCATATGCTACCAGCACTTCGTTTTTATATGCAAAGAGATGAAGTGCCTTTTGGTCTTTTCCATCAATGTCCTGATAGACGCAATCCTGCTCAACCACAAAGACCTCGCTGCGCAGTTGCAGAATGTCATAGAGTTCATTGATGGTGAAATTAGAAAATTTCTTTGTTATAAAATTCAGTTTCATTGTCAAATATAGTTCATTGCTAAAATAGCATATTTGAAAACAAAAAAACTATCTTTATAACCACCAAATACGCAAGCATGAAAAAACCACTAGCCTTACCACTACTGTTCCTTCTTATTTTAACTTCCTGCAACGATACAACAAAAAACGTCTTTACAGAAGTTTCTCCTGAAATTGACACCATGCGCCAAATGATCAAAGACTATGAAGCCGGTGACTGGGACTCGTATAAATCACATTATGCTGAAGATGCAAAAATATATCACAATAAGGTAAATAGTAATCCAAGATCCATTCAAGAGGCGATTGTGGAGCAAAAAAGTATCATCTCGCAAATGAACTCTTACGGCTATTCAACCACCGAAAACCAAACGGTAGAAATGATTATTGACAGCAAAGGAACCACCTGGGTGAGTTTTTGGGGTGTTTGGGTAGGTACTTTCGCCGAGAGCAAAAATAAAACCGAAATCATTGTGCATATCACCTCTCGATTTGTAGATGGAAAAATAGACCAGGAACATATGTACTGGGATACAGCGCCTTTTGTTTTGGAAAAAATTTGGGTGGATAATAAATTAGTGTCACCTTTAGACTAATCCTGCACAATAATAGCCTTACTCTTTTCCTTTTTTTGGAACTCCGGTTGGATAGTGATGTGGTTAATGCCAAAGTCATTTATTAAAAGTTCTTCCAATTCCAGAAGCAATCGGTCAAACTCAGAAATTTTTACATCTTCGTTAAACTCTAGATGCGCTTCAAGGTGCACTTCATCTTCATTGAGTTGCCAGATATGAATGTGATGCATACTTTTGATACCGGGTAATTCATTAACTTTTTTTGTGATTTCTTCTACTTTAACATCTTCAGGGGTATAAAGCATCAATACTTTAAACGATTTTTTTAATAAATCATATCCCACATAAATAAGATAGAAGGCAATAATTAGTGTTAAAACACCGTCAATCCACCAAATTTCATAAAATTTCATCAACAATCCGCCAATCAATACTGCAACAGAAGAAGCTAAATCTGACAGCATATGCAAATAAGCAGATTTCATGTTCATATTTTTATCAGAGTCTTTTTTTAGTAATAGCATACTGAAACCATCGACAGCAATTCCCAGTAATGCCATCCATATTACGATATCGCTACCTATTTCTTGGGGTTCTATAAAGCGATGAATCGCTTCATAAATTAAATAAATAGCAACTATAACAATGGTTGAAGAATTGATAAAGGCTGCCATGATTTCGGCGCGTTTGTATCCAAAGGTGCGTTTATAAGAAGCTTCCTTTCTTATGAGTTTATTAGCACTGTAACTTATGGATAGGGAAACAACATCACTAAAGTTGTGTAGGGTGTCTGAAATGAGTGCTAAACTTCCTGAAATAATTCCACCAATAAGTTGAGCGAGAGTGAGAATTAGATTTAAGATAATTGAAAATAAAACTCTACTTCCTTTGACCTGTGAAGATTTGTGGTGGTGATGGTCGTGACCCATAAAAAGGAGTTAAAAATTAATTACAGGCTATTTTTTGAACTCTATTTTGATGTCTACCACCTTCAAAAGGGGTGTCTAAAAATGTTTTTACCATATCTAAAGCTTGAGGCTTTGAGATAAATCGAGCAGGAAGACTTAATATATTTGCATCGTTATGAAGTCGTGCTAATTCTGTGATTTCTTTTGTCCAACAAAGAGCTGAGCGCACCTTTTGGTGTTTGTTTGCTGTCATTGATGCACCGTTTCCACTTCCGCAAATAATGATTCCAAAATCAACTTCACTATTTGAAACAGCTTTTGCCACCGGATGAACAAAATCTGGGTAATCTACACTGGATTCTTCATCGGTTCCATAATTGACAATTTCAATTCCGCGTTCTTTTAATAAGTTGATTACAGCAAATTTATAATCGGTACCTGCGTGATCGTTTCCTAAAGCTATTTTCATCGTGTTTTATTTAGGTGAGTTTAAGTAACAAAAATACAAAACCTCTCTTATTAACAGCTATAGATTCTATTGTTAATTTCTATTTACAATAGCTTAATATTCAGATAATTATTAGTTTATATAAATTGTTTATAATTACAGATTGAAAAAGAAAAATAAATCTTGCTTCTTAAAATTGAATTTTACATATGAGATTTTTATTTATTTTACCTAATTAAGTTTTCACTTTTTCTAGTAAAGTTATATACTCATTATATAAAGATATAAACCAAATTATTAATATAAATTATTAAAAATTGATTGTTTATTTTAGTTGTTGACAACTGTTAATTAGAATTCTAAAATGACTTATTTTCAAAGCATTTAAATAAAATATAATTGTTTATAAACAGTTTAAAATTGGTCATAACTAAAAAACAACCTTTTTTTCTAAAAAGTTATTCTACAAGTTAACAGTCTATAATAAGCATCATTTACTTTTTTAAATTTTAAAATAAAAATAATAAGTATTATATAGTTGTTAATAAACTTAAACTATATGTAAGTCCTTATTATGTTTTAAGTCATCTATTATTTGATGAACGGCGTCCAGATCATTTGGATGAACCATTAATCGTATTCCACCCAAAGCGTGAGAATGAAAAGGAAGTACACTTAACATCGTTTCATTTTGAAAGAAATGGGAAATTTCTTTTTGTTCAAGGATCAAACGTAAAACTGCAAATTCATGTGCATAGGTAAATATTGCCGCTAAAACAAAGTTTTTCATTTTCAAAAAATTAATTACAATTTATCTAAGATACTAAATCTTTAGGGTGATTATGAGATACTTTCACAAATATGACGTAATTTTAACATCTAAAAAATTACAATGCATGACTGCAAAGAAAAGACGAAAAAACTCAAATAATAAGATTCCAAATCTCTCAGAAAGTATCTTAAAAATACTTCTTTTAAATCCCACAAATACTTTTAATTACAAACAAATTAGCGCAAAGCTTGGTGTCGATGATGCAAGCAGTAGAAATCAAATAATAAAAAAATTAAAAGATCTACAAGGTAAACAACAAATTGAAGAAACCGAAAAAGGAAAATATCGCATAAAAAAAGGAAATCAGTACCATACCGGAAAACTGGATATGACTTCCAGAGGCCAAGGTTATGTGATTATTGAAGGCTTGGAAGATGATGTGTTTATTAACAATAAAAATATAAATAAAGGATTGCACGGTGATGAAGTGGAAGTATATATTTTTAAACGCCGAAAAAATGCCAAACTTGAGGGAGAAATAACAGCTATCATTAAAAGAAATAAAACCGAATTTGTTGGTGTTATTGATATTCAGAAAAACTTTGCTTTTGTTTCTACTTCAGATGGAAAAATGTACACAGATATTTTTATTTCTAAGGAAAAAATTGGAGATGCACAACAAGGAGATAAGGTTTTAGTGAAAATGGATGAATGGCCGGAAAAAGCAGATTCACCCTTTGGAACAGTTATCAAGGTTTTGGGAAAACCGGGAGAGCATAATACAGAAATTCATTCAATCCTAGCTCAATATGGATTACCCTACGAGTTTCCTCAGGAAGTTGAGGATTTTGCCCAAAATATTAATGTGAAAATACACGCAGATGAAATTAAAAAGCGCAGAGACATGCGCGATATTTTAACTTTCACAATAGATCCTGCAGATGCAAAAGATTTTGATGACGCGATAAGCTTTCAGGTATTGGAAAATGGTAATTATGAAATTGGAATTCACATAGCTGATGTAGCTCATTATGTTCAACCCAATACAATTTTAGATGATGAAGCTTTTGAACGTGCTACATCTGTTTACCTTGTAGATCGAGTGGTTCCAATGCTTCCTGAAGTATTATCAAATTTTGCATGCTCATTAAGACCTAACGAAGAAAAATATACTTTCTCGGCAGTTTTTGAAATTAATGAAAAAGCCGAAGTAAGAAAAAATTGGTTTGGAAGAACAGTCACATACAGTGATGCCCGTTTTGCTTATGAAGAAGCACAACAAATCATAGAAACAGGAAAAGGAGAAATTCCTGCAAATATTTCGCTCAGCGGCGAAACATATCATGTAAAAGAAAATATTGTTGATGCAGTAAAAACACTTAACAAGCTCGCTAAAACGATGCGTAGAAAACGCATGCAAAACGGCGCCATTTCATTTGATAAAGTAGAAGTTAAATTTATACTAGATAAAGACAAAAACCCTGAAGGGGTTTTCTTTAAAGAAAGTAAAGAAGCCAACCATCTTATTGAAGAATTTATGCTACTTGCCAACAAAAAAGTAGCTGAATTTATAGGAAAGCAAAACCCCAAAAAGACGTTTATATATCGAGTACATGACGAACCTAATGATGAAAAATTAGCTGCTTTGGGAAACATTATTAAGCAATTTGGTTATAAAATCAATACACGAGACAGAAAGACAACAAACGCATCTTTAAACAAACTTTTAGTTGATGTAAAAGGAAAAAAAGAACAAAACCTCATAGATACACTCGCTATTAGAACGATGAGCAAGGCAGAATATACTACTCACAATATTGGTCATTACGGTTTGGCATTTGATTTTTATACACATTTTACATCGCCCATTCGTCGGTATCCTGATGTAATGGTTCATCGCCTTCTTCAATTATATCTTGACGGATCACCTTCACAACAAGAAGACGTTTATGAAGAAAAATGCAGACATTCAAGCGATATGGAAAGCCTGGCTACCAATGCAGAACGGGATAGTATCAAGTATATGCAAGTAAAATATATGGTAGATCATAAAGATGAAAACTTCCTGGGAGTGATTTCCGGAGTGACAGAGTGGGGAATTTATGTTGAAATCATTGAAAATAAATGTGAAGGTATGGTGAGTTTGCGTGACCTTAGAGACGACCATTACACGTTTGACAGAGAAGAATATGCTGTTATTGGAAGTAAAACTAAAAAGGTTTACCAGCTGGGTGACGAGGTTTATGTAAAAGTAAAACAAGCTGATTTGGTTAAAAAACAACTTGATTTTACATTAATTGGGAGCCGTGATGATGTAGAAAACTAGAACTATTTTTAGGTTAAACAAGAAAGTTTAATTTTGTTTAACAGAACCTGAAACTATGATTGAAGATTTACTTACAGCAATTCCTTTAGGTTTTTTCCTTGCTTTTTTAATTGGGCCTGTTTTTTTTGTGCTTCTTGAAACTAGTGCTGTAAAAGGCGTTAGAGCCGCGATTGCCTTAGACTTAGGTGTTGTTTTTGCAGACATCGTTTTTATTTTAATTGCTTATTTCAGTACCAATCAATTACTACAAAAAATCAAAGACGACCCGGCACTTTATATTTTTGGCGGCGCCCTCTTTGTAACCTATGGAATTATTTCGCTTATAAAAAACAAAAAGAGCTACCTCAATCAAGAGGATCCTACAATTTTAGTAATTAAAAAGAATAATTACTTTCAATTATTCATCAAAGGTTTTTTCTTAAACTTTATAAACATAGGTGTGCTAGGGTTCTGGTTAGGTGTTTTGATTGTCTTTGGGCCTCAATTGGAAATGGAAACTAAACGCATCACTTTTTTCTTTGGAGCCATTCTGGGAACCTATTTATTTATCGATATTTTTAAAATACTTGCCGCAAAAAAACTCAATAAAAAATTAACTCCTTACAGGATTTATATAGTAAAGCGCATTATAAGTATCATCATTATTATTTCAGGAGGGGTGCTTTTGGTTAAGGGCACTTTCCCAAAACAAATAAACGGCACTATTGAAGATCAAATAGAACGAAGAATACCCACCATTTAGATAAAACCCCCTTTGTTTTTTATAAAGCTGATTAAAATCTTTATTCATCTTGCGCTTTTATGCTTTTGGATAACGGGAGTAAATAAAAACTCCTCCATTTTACAATGAAGGAGTTCTATTTTTGAGGCATCGTCCGGATTCGAACCGGAGTAAACGGTTTTGCAGACCGGTGCCTAGCCCCTCGGCCACGATGCCCTATACCTGCAAAGGCGGGTATCTCAAAGATTGAGCTTGCAAATGTAAAAAAATTTATACGCAATAACTATCTTATTTTTAAAATTACCGCTTAGCCTTCATAGCAACCACCACCTCTGCAACATTGCCACCTATGGGCGGATTCACTTTTGAAACTTGGACTTTGATTTCATTGACTAACAATAGTTCTTTAAAAATTCT
>JANSXN010000092.1 GCA_024742935.1 Flavobacteriaceae bacterium | reverse complement strand
CCAAATGCGCCACGTCAGTGGTTATTTTTTCAAACAACTGTACATCTTCTTGCTTCTTCAAATTTAAAATAGGCCTTAAATGAAGTTCGCCGGCACCGGCGTGTGCATAATACACCGCCTTTTGTCCATAGTCTTCCATCAATGCAGTAAACTCAGTGATGTAATCTGACAAATCCTCCAAAGCCACCGCCGTATCTTCTATACAAGCCACCGCTTTGTGGTCGCCCACCATATTTCCCAACAAACCCAACCCTGCTTTACGCAGTTCGAGTGCTTTGTCTATATCGTCTCCCTGTAATATTGGCAAGGCATACGCAAGATTAAGTTCATTTAGCTCGTTACAAAGCGCTATCGCTTTCACCAATGAATTTTCTATAGAATGGCTTTTAATTTCCAGTAACAAAACCGCTTCCGGGTCTCCTTCAATAAAGAAACGGTAATCATTGTATTTTAAGTTTCCCTTAGTACAGTCCAATACCACCTTATCCATCATTTCACACGTAAACAAATCGTGCTTCATAACGGGAACAACTGCCTTCATACAATTTTCAATAGAAGCAAAATGAGCAGCAATCATAACCGTTTCAGTGGGAGGTAATTCGTCGAGTTGCAGTGTTATTTTTGTCGTGAAAGCAAGTGTACCCTCACTTCCGCAAAGAAGTTTACAGAAATTAAATGTGTTGCCGTTTTTAATAAAAACCTCACTTTTTATGAGTTCGTCGATGGCATAACCGGTATTTCTACGGTGTATTTCAGGTTTTGGAAAAGCCTCGACGATGTTTTTTTGAACAACTTCATCTGCAAGCAACTCATATAGGGTTTTGTATAACTTCCCTTCCAATGTAGATTCTTTCGCTTTAGCGAAAAAAGATTCAGCATCCAGTTCACCAAAAGTGACCAAAGAACCATCTGTCAAAACAACTTCCATCTCAACTACCTTGTCACGTGTCACACCATATTTGATAGAGGTGGTTCCACTGGAATTGTTCCCCACCATCCCCCCAATCATACAGCGGTTTGAAGTGGAGGTATTGGGGCCAAAAAAAAGACGGTGTTTTGCCAGTTCCCGGTTTAAATCATCACGAATAACGCCGGGAGCAACAACAACCGTTTTTTGAAGGGAATCAATTTCAAAAATTTGGGTAAAGTGTTTTGAAACATCAACCACAATTCCCTTTCCCACACATTGACCGGCAAGTGAAGTGCCCGCTGTACGCGGAATCAACCCAATTCCTTCAGAGGTGGCAAAAGCGATTAATTTTTGAATGTCTGGGGTGCTTTTAGGAAAAGCAACCGCCAATGGAAGCATTCTGTAAACGGATGCATCAGTTGCATAGAGCGCCTGGGTTACAGAGTCAAATTGCAAATTGCCTTCTAAACTTTCAGCTAACCTATTCAGCTTGTTTGGACTAGTTGATTTCACAGCCTAAAGGTACAATTTCATTTAAAAATTCTGTTAACAGGTTTTAATACTTATTAACTAAACATTAGTAGTTATTACAAAACAATTTCCATTGTATTAAGTTAAATTGCATATTAATCATTAACTAATTGATATATATTATGAAAAAAGTATTGTTTACAGTATTATTTTTTACAGGATTTTTAATAACCGCTGAGGCCCAGGAGATTGCAGACAACGCAATTGGTATTCGTTTTGGTGACAACAACGGCTTTGGCACAGAAGTGAATTACCAGCGCGCAATAGGTGGAAACAACAGACTCGAATTTGGTCTTGGATGGACAAGCAACCGCGACTTAGATGCGTTCAAGCTTACCGGACTCTACCAATGGGTGTGGAACATTGATGGCGGATTCAACTGGTATGCCGGTGCTGGTGGAGGTGTGGGAAGTATCGATTTTGACAGAGATTTTCCCGGCAACCCGGATAATGAAACTTTTATTTTTGCTGCCGGTACCGTTGGTATTGAATACAATTTTGACATACCGCTGATGATTTCCCTCGATTTCAGACCCGAAATTGGCTTTGGAGATTATAGAGATGACCTTGATTTTGATATCGGTCTCGGACTGAGATACCAGTTTTAGTAAATAGAACAAAATGATAAAATCGCATTACTAAAGTTTTAGTAATGCGATTTTTTTATTCAATCCATATTATTCGTTAAAAACGATGGTTTCATTTTTGTCAATCACAGCAATACAAAAAGGATTTGTAAGTGCCATTGTTACCGGCTCACCCAGGTTGGGAGTGCTGTGCTTTACGGTTACATAGGTGGTGGTTCCGTTCACTTCAACATTTTCCACTCCAATGCTATACCCTCCGGTATTGTGTAAACCGGAATGAAGTGACAACACAACCTGCTTGCTAAAATCAATTGCTTTCATTTTATTCATGGCAACCTCTTCCATTTGAATGCCTTCCAGTGCTTTATTGAGCTCACTTTGTGATGTGATTATCTCATAAGATTTTGTTTCCTTCCCACCATAATCGCTTTGCATAATAATTTCAAAGTCTGCATTTGGGTTATTTTCCTGAGTTTGTTTTGTACCCTCACAGTTTGAAAAAATGAGCGCAATAAAAAGAACAGTTACATATTTCATTATCGTTTTGTTTTTAGTTTTTCAACGGATTCAAGATACAATTTTTCATATACCGGTACAATTTTATGTATGTCAAATTTAGCAGCTGTTTTTTTAGCTTGTATTTTAAAGCTGTTAAGCGTTGCTTTGTCTTTTAAAATTTTGAGCGTGTTTGCAGTCATATCATTCACATCGCCCACATCGCTTAAAAAACCACTTAACCCTTGCTCGTTTACTTCGGGCAATCCACCAGTATTTGTTGATATTACAGGCACGCCACACGCCATCGCTTCCAGGGCTGCAAGTCCAAAGCTTTCTTTTTCTGAAGGCAATAAAAACACATCTGTAAAACAGAGGATTTCAATAACTTCGTCACTGTTACCAAGAAATATAACTTTATCTTCAATGTTCAATTTTTGACACAGTTCTTCGGCACTTTCTTTTTCGGGTCCTTCACCCACCATAATCAACTTTGCAGGAAGTGCTTTTTGAACCTCATAAAACACCTTCACCACATCATCAATGCGCTTTACCTTTCTGAAATTACTCACATGAGTAAGTATATATTCATGTTCTTCAGCCATTACGTGTCTTTGGCAATCGGTTGAATTTGAGTTGTCGTGTTTGTCCAAATCAATAAAATTGGGGACGACCTCAATAGGTACTTTTGTATCAAACAAACGTAGTGTATCCTCCTTTAAACTTTGTGACACCGATGTAACCACATCACTCTTGTTAATACTGAATGTTACAGCCGGCTTATAAAAAGGATGATTGCCCACCAAGGTGATGTCTGTACCGTGAAGTGTCGTTACCATTGGAATTTGAATGCCTTCTTCCTCAAGCATTTTTTTTGCCATATAGCCTGCATACGCATGCGGAATCGCATAATGCACATGCAATACTTCTATTTTATGCAGTCTAACCACATCAACAAGTTTACTGGAAAGAGCCAACTCATAAGGCTGGTATTTAAAAAGCGGGTATTCCGGTATGTTGACCTCGTGAAAATGAATATGGTTTGCTAAAAGCTCAAGCCTTACCGGTTGCTTATAAGTAATAAAATGAATTTCATGACCCCTCTTGGCCAGTTCCGTTCCCAACTCGGTAGCAACAACTCCACTCCCTCCAAAAGTTGGATAACATACTATAGCTATTTTCATTGATTATTGATTATTATTGATTATTGTTGATTTTTTTGGAATTTGGAATTTGGAATTTGGAATTTGGAATTTGGAATTTGGAATTTGGAATTTGGAATTTGGAATTTGGTACTTGGTACTTGGAACTTGGTACTTGGTTCTTGGTACTTGGTTCTTGGTACTTGGTTCTTAAAACTTCATTTAATTTTTTAGTAATCAATCGCATCATAAATGGCTTGCTGGATTTCTGTGCGTATGTTGCTTCTTATTAATTCTCTGTTGTTCACATCCGGATAGGTTCTGTTTGAGAGAAATACATACACAATTTCGCTTTCAGGATCTGCCCAGGTATAGGTACCGGTAAAACCGGAATGACCAAAACTGGTCATTGAAACACATCCACAGGTAGGCCCCACAGTTCCCAATTGGGGTTTATCAAAGCCAACACCTCTCCTAACGTCTTTGTCACAAAAGTAACAGGTATTAAATAAATCGAGCGATTCCGGTACAAAGTAGCGTTTCCCTCCATAAAATCCCCGCTGTACATACATTTGCATGATTTTGGCAATATCGTTGGCATTGCTAAATATTCCGGCGTGACCGTTAACACCACCCATCATAGCAGCTCCTTGGTCGTGGACATAGCCTTGAACTTTCTGCATTCTAAAATCAGTATCAATCTCTGTGGGCGGAATTTTAGTCAAAGGAAATCGTTTTGCAGGTAAATAGCCTGTGTAATTTGCTCCTAAGGATTTATAGTATTCTTCCTGCACAATTTCTTCAAGTGAGTTACCATAATGATTTTCTATAAATTTCTTTAAAATATAATAGGGCAAATCACTGTATAAATACTTTACAGGACTGGAAACGTCACTTTCAAGTATAATTTTCTGTATGGTGTCTTCCATATCATCCCGGGCATAGAGCTTTTCAGTAACCATTGCCGAAAATCCGGCTTTGGGTGTCGGGCTGTAATAACTTAAAGAAGGCATTTTTAAATCCTTGTCCATGGTACTTTTATAAAACGGTATCCACGACTTTAAACCGGCATAATGAGACAACAACTCCTTCAAAGCAATGAATGATTTGTTTGACAATTTATATTCGGGTAATAAGTCGCCCAGCGTACTTTCAAGGGTAATAACTCCTTGGTCTGCCAGTTTGATAAGAACGGGAACCGAAGCCAAAATTTTTGTGAGTGATGCTACATCATACATATGGTCGTCTTCCACCGCTATTTTCTTTTCCTGGGTATGGTATCCATAATTTTTCTGAAAAATCACTTTGCCATGCCGAGCCACCAAAACCTGTGCTCCCGGTGCCATATTTTGTGAAACAACCCTTTTTGCCAAACTGTCCACTTTTTTTAGTTTTTGGGTGTTCATTCCCACACTCTCCGGAGTTCCATATCTCAAGCGACCCAAATAGTTTGTGGCTATTTTTGTATTCACAGGAAAAGCTTCCCCTGCTGAAACCGGTAATTTTCCTTTGGCAGCCCGGGCACCAAAAATGACTTGCGCAGAAATTTCCTGTGCCACTTCACTGTTTTGATACGCTACTACAATACCTTCAAAATTGGTGGTGGTTTTAATATCAAGCAACGCATACGGACGTGTAAAAATAGTTAGAATCACTTTGTTAGTGCGTGCAATTTCATAAATCCAGGTAAGCTCACGCTGACTCATTTTAAAGCTTTGCCAAGGATTTTCATTAGGTTTGTGAAAACCAATGATGACGGTTTCATAAGAGTCCAGGTTAGCAATTAAAGCGTCAAGGGTGTTGGCTTTAACCCAATCAACCTGCCCATATTTCTGCAATTGCTTTAAAATAGGCTGTCCGTCTGAATCCCCAAAATTCACGTAGGCAAATTTTTTGTTTTTTAAATCCTTAATAGGCAAAACGTCCTTACTGTTTTTTACAACAGTGATTGCATTTTCTATGAGCTCCTCATAAAGTGTATGGTCTTTTGGAGAGTTGAGTTCTTCAAAAAGATACTCCCTTTTTATGGGTTTGAAGGTATGAAGCCCCACCTTGTATTTTGCCATTAAAATCTTTTTGACAGAATGTGCCAAACGTTCTTCGGTAATATCTCCTTTATTAAAACTTTCTACAATGAGACCAATCGCTTTTGGAACATTCTCTGATATAAGCAACACATCATTTCCTGCTTGAAAAGCTGCCAAGTCAACCTCTCCCGGACCTGTAAAATTAGAGACGCCTTTCATGTTCAAAGCATCCGTAAAAATCAACCCCTGAAAGCCCATTTTTTCTTTTAGTAAATCGGTTACTATGGGTTTTGACAATGAAGAAGGAAAGTTTTGACGCGGTTCCAGACTGGGAACATTCAAATGAGCCACCATCACACTGGCGAGCCCTCTGTTAAAAAGGTGTCTGTATGGATACAACTCAACACTATCTATACGCTGCTGCGAAAAAGTGATCGTTGGCAATGTTTTATGCGAATCACTATCGGTATCGCCATGTCCGGGAAAATGCTTGGCATTTGCCAAAACTCCGGCACTTTGCATTCCCTGCATAAAAGCAGCCGATTTTAATGTGACATTGTCACGGTCTTCACCAAAAGAACGGTTTC
Organism: Flavobacteriaceae bacterium; assembly: GCA_024742935.1. Taxonomy (GTDB): domain Bacteria; phylum Bacteroidota; class Bacteroidia; order Flavobacteriales; family Flavobacteriaceae; genus Planktosalinus. Next base: position 2,819 of record JANSXN010000092.1, on the reverse strand, counting down.
CAATAATGGGATTGTTTGGATTGGTATTGATATCAACTACCGGCGCAAAATTGATGTGAACTCCCAAACGCTTGTTGTGTTCACCAATGCGTTTCCCCACTTTATATATCAATTGAGGGTCTTCAATAGCTCCCAAAGTCATATTCCAGGGATAAGCAAAAGTGGAGTCCAGTCGCATTGCAAGCCCCCATTCAGCGTCCATTGCAATTAATAGTGGGGTTTTTGAAGCTTTTTGAAAATCGTTTGTGATTTTTGCCTGCCTTCCGGGACCGCCTTTGGAAAAAATAATCCCTCCTATGTGGTGGTCGGTGATGAGCTTTTTGATACTCTCGATTTTTGATTTGGGATCTGAAGAAAATAAATCGACCATAAACAATTGACCCACACGCTCTTCAAGACTCATGCTATCATAAATACTGTCCACCCATTTTTGCTGATTTTCAAAATCTTTTAAATCATGAAGAGGGTTTAACTGTTGAGCAAAAAGGAATGTAAATGGGAACAAAAAAAGAGTGAAAAAAAATAGTCTATTCATAAATACTTTATAGCAAAAGCCTGCCGGATTAATCTGATATTTAAACGCTCTTCAAAGGTAATAAATTTCGGGAAGTTTAAGCGTGAAAAGCCGTCCTCTTAAAGAAGAACCCTAAAAATTAAAAACGAAATAGTAATTTGAGTTTCTTAGTAGTGTATTTGTGTTGTAAATCAACCTATTTTATTGAATGAATTAAGACCCGTTTTGTAAAAAAAACCAAAATAAAAAAGACCAAAATTTAAGTGACAACTTATAGTAAAATTATACATCTGATTTTTTTTTAGAATACACTAAATACAGATGATTTCTACCAAAAGCAGATGCAAATCAAAAACAGATATTTAAAAATTTTCTTTTAAAACTTCCTGTAGGAAATATAAATCATACATATATTGAAACATCCATTTAAATTTGAAATATATAAACTTTCAAGAGTCTAACTATTTTACCTGTTTGTATGAATGAATTGAAAGGGGTTATAAGTTTAAATGAAAATATTTTTTTTCCTTCTATTTAAATACCAAAGCAAAATGTTCATGCTCCTGATTTTTAAATTCTTGAAAAAATTCTTATCATTGCAGCCTTAAACTAATTAAAACCAAACTCTATTATGAAAAAATTAATTTACTTATTACCGGTACTAACCGTCTTTTTATTATCCAGTTGTAGTAGTGATGATGAAAACAATGACACTCCTGAAGCTGTTTATAACATCGTGAATAACGGCAATGGAGGTGTAACTTCAATCAATGATGCAAATGACAGTGAACCCTTGGAAGTTGTACAAGCTGTGCCTTCTGTTCAAAACTCAGATTACCCCAAATCTATGCCAATCGTTTTGTTTTTTAATGATAAAATTTACTTGAATTCCTTAGAAGACGGTTTTGAAGTAATGCAAAATGGTGAAAAAATTGGTGGTACTGTGAGTATTAATGAAGGAGCCAATGGTTTTGCCATCCTTACATTTTCACCCAGTGAAATTTTTGCCTCTAATGCAAATATTGAACTTAGTTTAATTGGAGTGCAAGATGACGGAGGGAATGAAATTGATGGAGGAATCTACCAACTGGTATATCAAACAAACAATCAAAATACCGGTTCTTTTGACGGGAATGGTGATTTTTCATCTTCAGAGGGTGTTTTATTCATTGGTGATGGAGCCATTTTAAATGGCAATCAAGGTTGTGTGTCTCCAGTAACCGGATCCGGTTTTGCTGCAATCACAACCGGTAATGCCCTTATTTCTTCTGGTTCTGCTATTGGAGGTGCTTCAAGTATGATGATCCTGGGAGCTATTGAGGAGAGTTTTACTTCAGTTTCATTTAGTTACAACTTCCTTTCTACAGAGTTTAACGAGTTTGTCGACAGTGAGTTTGATGATTCTGTTATCGTAACGGTAATCGGTTCTGAAGGCGCCTATTCTGAGTTTATCACGAGTGTTAACACCGTTGGAATTGACGGGAATACACAATGTGTAGGATTCCCCGGCATTCCTGACACAGGAGATGACTATGCCGGTGCTACAGGTTGGATCAATAAAACAATCAACACGGGTAATATCGGAAACCCCGCATATGTTATTTTTCTGGTAACAGATGTTGCTGATACAATTTACTCATCCGTTTTAGCTATTGACAACGTAAGTTACTAAATCCCAACATCTATTTAAATTAAAAAAAAAGAGTTCTATAGAAATAGAACTCTTTTTTATTGGTGTGTGTTACGAAACTTCTTAAAATGGTAGCGACTTACCCCGGTCTGCTTGAAATCAAAAGAAACGGGCGTGCCAACTCTCCTCTGCAGGAACTTCCCAGTTTTCGAGATACTCCTCTTTGGTATTGACTAAATTATTAAAAACAACGGTATTTTTTGAAATGGCTTTGGATTTTGCCATCGCTTTAAATTCGTTCAAAGGTTTGTGAGCTATGAATTGACCGGTGTAATAGGTCACATTCATTTTATCGAGCAAGTCCACCTCAAATTGCTTTTCCAACTGCTGAATAAAATGAACTGAAGCATCTATGGAACACCCGGAAGCCGAGGCATTCTCCTGGTTCAATCCAATCACAATAAAACGACTGTACTTGATTTCAAAACCGGCTTCCAGCGAACTGCCATGGGCCGTCCATTGTGTTAAAAATTGAGTGAGTTGAGATTCTAACTGTGTTTCTTCTTCATTACTAAATTTTCTGTTGGATTGGTAAATCCAAATTCGGGAATGGTCCGGTAAGTCTTTAAAGTCTATTAACATTGGGGGTTCTTGGTTTTTGTTTCTGGCTTGCCT
>JANSXN010000124.1 GCA_024742935.1 Flavobacteriaceae bacterium | reverse complement strand
TATAGACGTGATGCAAGGGTGTTGGACCACCACAAGCATCACTAATCACAACAATAGAAAGATTATTGCTATGACTAGAACTATTATTAACTCAATCGGACCGTCTGGTCTAGTCCCAACACCTTTTGGATGTCATTTTTTACAAAAGACTGTTCGACTCTTTGTTACCCCAAAAGGGGCTCACCAAGAAGAGGTTAGCCAAGAAGATGTCAACCAGGCAGGACCCCTGTGTTCCCGCCTGCATTCTTTTGCGATGCCCCAAAACGGCTAAAGACGTGAGTTAAAAACTCTTTTCACCATCTTGAGATAATATATCACGGATTTTTTTGCCTGCTGTTTTAGGGGAGGAAATTTGATGTGGATCCTCATGATTAAAAGAAGAGATTAGTTTTGTGATGGGGCAGAGAGAAACCTCTCTGCTGTGAGGGGTTTTTCTCCTGCTTTCAAGTTATAGCCAATCATTTTTGCGCTTACACTTTGTTGTTGTGCTCCGCGCCTATAAGAATAGGCGTTGTTGCTGACGCCTCGTGTAAACACAAAAGTAATTACCTATAGTTAAATAACTTTACATATTCTGAAACAATGCTACATTAAAGAATGCCCCATGGATATTCAATTGAGCTTCGAGCTCGCGCGTTAGCTGCCCTTGATAAAGGAATGTCACGCAAAAAAGTTGCGGAAGTTTTCAATATTTCCACTCGAACACTTTATAACTGGTGTAAACGTCGCATTGAAACGGGCGATCTCCACATTCGGAGCCGACCAACAATACGTTCTCATCGGAAGTTGACTCCAGAGATCCTCTCTCAATATCTTGAAAAACATCCTGATGCTTATTTGAAAGAGATAGGGGAAGCCCTTGGTGTTTCTGGAACAGCCGTTTTTAAAGCCTTTAAAAAATTTGGTATCAGCCGTAAAAAAAACGACCCTATATTCCGAGCGCGACGAGAAAAAGAGACAAAAGTTTCTAGCAGAAATTGAGGCAATCAATCCTGAGGATTTAGTCTATTTGGATGAGAGTGGTATCGACCATTCTTACTATAGAGAATACGCCAGAAGTCCAATTGGGTCAAGGGTTTACGGAGATATTTCAGGTAATAGGGTTGCGCGAACAACCCTGATTGCAGGATATGTGAAAGGGGGTTTTGTCGCGCCATTTCGCTTCAAGGGCTACACAAACACAAGTGTTTTCAATCAATGGGTTGAGCGATGCCTCGTCCCTGACTTGAGACCAGGCCAGATCGTTATTTTGGACAATGCTTCATTTCATATAGTGCGTAAATTTTACATTTGCGCTCTATGGTCACCAAAGTCTTGGTGACCCGCTGATGAAACCTTCAGAAAAGCACGTTTTTCCTGAAGGCTGAGTCAAGCGCAAACTTTGTTTTAATAGGCAAAAACAAAGTTAAATAACTATAGGTCCAAAAGAACCGTTGAGCTTATTGAAGGAGCTGGGTGCCGCGTTCTATTTCAACCACCATATTCACCAGATCTCAATAAAATTGAACCCATGTGGGCCAATATCAAACAACGACTCAAATCATATTATGACGATACTAAAACATTCTACGAAAATCTCGATTATCACTTCAAGGATATGTGCAAATGAAAAGTTATTTAACTATAGGAGCCTTTTTGAAATGACTATAGGTTTTAATAAATAAGATGAATTTGGCTTTCTTCAAAAATAATCTGGAGAAGAATCTAAATGACTGAAACTGCCTTTAAAATATTTTTTCCCAAAGGCAAACCACTCATTTCTAAGGAATAGACATGTTAAGATATATAACTTTTTTCACTCTGTTTTTTCTATTGATCAATAACACCTGTTTACTCACTATGCTTATTCCTGGGTATAAAAAATTTGAACATTATGATGTGCAGCCAGTTGTTAACCCTCTACCTCCAGCTCCTGGAGCCATTCATTTACCTTTAGCGCCCCCTAATAATGCTTATACAGATTGGGCAACCTGACATATAATCTGTGAAGGTTTGTCTTTCTCAAGTTTAGAATGGCAAATGTGTCTTCTGCTTAACAGGGTAGCCGTCTATTCTGTTAAGTCTTAAAACGCTTGAAACGGACCAAAATGCTGTCTCAAAAAGAACTGTTGTAGAAAAATAAAATCGAAAACCCGGAAAAAGACAAAAAATTAGTCGTTATTTGAGGTGACCTTAAAATAAAAACAAACCTACTTTTATAATTTTTTTCTCATGGAGTGCCCCCCAACAGGCGGAAAAAGAGTTTTGTTGGCAATAATACTGATCTCTGCTACGATATGCTTTAACAT
>JANSXN010000029.1 GCA_024742935.1 Flavobacteriaceae bacterium | reverse complement strand
TCGATCACCCAATGGGTGGTGGTGAAGGCCGTGCGTCTGGAGGTCACCCGCGTTCTAGAAACGGAATACCTGCAAAAGGTTATAGAACCCGTACTAAGACAAAATCGAGTAATAAATATATCATAGAACGTAGAAAGAAATAAGCTATGGCAAGATCGTTAAAAAAAGGACCTTACGTTCATTATAAATTAGAGAAAAAAGTGCAACTCAATGTGGAGTCAAACAAAAAGAGTGTTATCAAGACCTGGTCTAGAGCCTCTATGATTACTCCAGATTTCGTTGGGCAAACCATCGCAGTTCACAACGGGAAACAATTTGTTCCTGTATACGTAACTGAAAACATGGTGGGACACAAACTAGGCGAATTTTCACCCACAAGATCTTTTAGAGGTCATTCAGGTGCAAAAAATAAAGGTAAAAAATAATAAGCTATGGGAGTTCGTAAAAGAGAAAGAGCAGAACAAGTCAAAGAAGCGAAGAAAAACATCGCCTTTGCAAAGTTAAATAACTGCCCGACATCACCAAGAAAAATGCGCCTTATGGCAGATTTAGTAAGAGGTGAAAACGTAGATAAAGCGCTTAATATTTTGAAGTTCAGTTCAAAAGAATCTTCACGCAGACTTGAAAAGCTTTTGCTTTCTGCCATTGCAAACTGGCAAGCAAAAAATGAAGATGCTAGTATAGAAGATGCAAATCTTTTTGTTCAGGAAATTCGCGTAGATGGTGGAACCATGTTAAAGCGTTTACGCACAGCCCCACAAGGTCGTGCACACAGAATTAGAAAACGTTCCAATCACGTAACCGTGGTTTTAGGAGCTAAAGATAACACACAAAGCAATTAAGTAAATGGGACAAAAAACAAATCCAATCGGAAATCGCCTTGGAATCATCAGAGGATGGGAATCTAACTGGTATGGAGGTAATGACTACGGCAATAAAATTGCTGAAGACGACAAGATTAGAAAATATGTTCATGCTCGTTTAGCAAAAGCTAGTGTGTCACGTGTAATTATTGAGCGCACTCTTAGACTTGTAACCGTTACTATCACCACTGCAAGACCCGGTATCATCATCGGAAAAGGCGGTCAGGAGGTAGACAAGTTAAAAGAAGAGCTTAAGAAAATTACCGGTAAAGAGGTGCAGATCAACATCTTTGAAATTAAAAGACCTGAACTGGATGCATTTTTAGTAGCAACAAGTATCGCTCGTCAAATTGAAAGCAGAATTTCATATAGACGTGCTATAAAAATGGCTATTGCTGCAGCTATAAGAATGAATGCTGAAGGAATAAAAGTGCAAATTTCCGGCCGTTTAAACGGGGCAGAAATGGCACGTTCAGAATCTTACAAAGAAGGTCGCATTCCTTTATCTACTTTCAGAGCAGACATAGATTATGCGCTGGTTGAATCTCATACTACTTATGGTAGATTGGGAGTGAAAGTATGGATTATGAAAGGCGAGGTATTTGGGAAGAGAGAACTTTCTCCACTAGTTGGTTTATCAAAAAAACAACAAGGAGGAGGAAAGCCAGAAAGAGGGTCAGGAAAACCAAAACCACGTCGCAGAAAGTAATTTTTTAAATAAAAGAAAATGTTACAACCAAAAAGAACAAAGTTCCGCAAGCAAATGAAAGGCCGTATGAAAGGTGTTTCGCAACGCGGAAACCAATTATCAAATGGAACCTTTGGTATTAAATCATTAGACTCAAACTTTTTGACTGCACGTCAAATTGAAGCTGCGCGTATTGCCGCTACCCGTTTTATGAAAAGAGAAGGTCAACTCTGGATAAAAATATTTCCAGACAAGCCCATCACAAAAAAGCCTCTTGAAGTACGTATGGGTAAAGGTAAAGGAGCTGTAGAATATTGGGCAGCTGTTGTAAAACCGGGAAGAATACTTTTTGAAGTAGCCGGAGTTCCTGCAGACGTTGCAAAAGAAGCACTACGTCTTGCAGCACAAAAGTTACCAGTAAGAACTAAGTTTATAACCGCTAGAGATTTTCAAGCTTAATTATTCAACACTATGAAACAAGCAGAAATAACAGAAGCATCTACGGCTAAGTTGCAAGAAAAACTTGCAGATTCTAGAAAAACATATACTGATCTAAAAATGGCTCACGCGATTTCACCTTTGGAGAACCCAATTCAACTCAGAATGCAAAGAAGATCAATAGCTAGAATTCAGACTGAACTAATTAAAAGAGAAGTACAATAGTACATAGCTGAAAGATGGAAAACAGAAATTTAAGAAAAGAACGTATCGGGGTAGTAACCAGCAGTAAAATGGAAAAATCCATTGTAGTATCTGAGGTTAAAAAAATGAAGCACCCTATGTACGGAAAGTTCGTGTTAAAGACAAAAAAATATGTCGCTCACGACGAAAAGAACGATTGCAACGAAGGAGATACTGTAAGAATCATGGAAACAAGACCTTTAAGTAAATCTAAGTGTTGGAGATTAGTAGAAATCATTGAAAGAGCTAAATAATCATGTTACAACAAGAATCAAGACTAAAAGTTGCAGACAACACGGGAGCCAAAGAGGTTCTTACCATTCGTGTATTAGGAGGTACTAAAAAAAGGTATGCTTCTATTGGAGATAAAATTGTAGTAACTGTTAAAGAAGCTACACCAAACGGAAACATCAAAAAAGGTGCGGTTTCAACAGCTGTTGTAGTGCGTACTACCAAAGAAGTAAGAAGACCAGACGGTTCTTACATTCGTTTTGATGACAACGCTTGTGTTTTATTAAACCCAACAGGGGAAATGAGAGGAACACGCGTTTTTGGACCCGTTGCAAGAGAATTGCGTGATAAACAATTTATGAAAATTGTATCATTAGCACCAGAGGTGTTATAATATTATAAACGATGACAAAGCTTAAAATTAAAACAGGAGACAACGTAGTAGTTCTTGCCGGAGACCATAAAGGATCTGAAGGTAAAGTAATGCGTGTCATTACTGAAAAAAATAAAGCCATAGTAGAAGGAGTGAACCTGGTTTCAAAACATGAAAAACCTAATACAAAAAATCCGCAAGGAGGCATTGTAAAAAAGGAGGCTCCAATACATATATCCAACCTTGCTCTCATTGATCCAAAATCAAAAACAGCAACACGAGTTGGTTTTAAAATGGAAGGCGACAAGAAAGTGCGTTTTTCAAAAAAATCTAATGAAGTAATATAGTTATGGGATATTCACCAAGACTTAAGGAAGAATATAAGAGCAGAGTAATAAAAGCTCTTACTGAAGAATTTGGTTACAAAAATGTAATGCAAGTTCCCAGATTACAAAAAATAGTTATCTCAAGAGGAGTTGGGGCAGCAGTGGCAGACAAGAAACTTATTGACTATTCAGTTGATGAAATTTCAAGAATCGCCGGTCAAAAAGCTGTAGCAACAATCTCTAAGAAAGACGTTGCATCCTTTAAATTACGTAAAGGAATGCCCATTGGAGTTAAAGTAACTTTACGCGGCGAAAGAATGTATGAGTTTTTAGATAGACTTGTAACTTCTTCACTCCCACGAGTTCGTGACTTCAATGGTATTAAAGCCAGCGGATTTGACGGAAGAGGAAACTACAACCTGGGTGTTACAGAGCAAATCATTTTCCCTGAAATTGATATTGATAAAGTAAACAAAATCCAAGGTATGGACATCACATTTGTTACCACTGCAGAGACAGATAAGGAAGCAAAATCACTTTTAACAGAATTGGGATTACCCTTTAAAAAGAATTAAGAGATGGCTAAAGAATCAATGAAAGCCCGTGAGGTAAAGAGACAAAAAATGGTAGATAAATATGCTGAAAAACGCAAAGCTTTAAAAGAAGCCGGCGATTATGAAGCACTACAAAAATTACCAAAAAATGCTTCACCTGTAAGATTACACAACCGTTGTAAATTAACAGGAAGACCCAGAGGGTATATGAGAACTTTTGGAATTTCACGTGTAACATTTCGTGAAATGGCAAACCAAGGTTTGATTCCGGGAGTAAGAAAGGCTAGCTGGTAAAAATTAAATTTAACTGGTTGAAGGTTTCGATTTTCATCGAAAAACCACATCCGCAAATACAAATAAATGACAACAGATCCTATCGCAGATTTTCTTACGAGAATCAGAAATGCAACACAGGCAAGCCACAGAGTGGTTGAAATACCTGCATCAAATTTGAAAAAAGAAATTACAAAAATTTTATTTGATCAAGGGTACATCTTAAGTTACAAATTTGAAGACGACAATGGACCGCAAGGGACTATTAAAATCGCTTTGAAGTATGATAAAATAACTAAAGAGCCTGTAATTAGAAAAATACAACGAATTAGTAAACCTGGTTTACGTAAATACGCAAGTTCATCAGAACTTCCCAGAATTCTTAATGGTTTAGGAATTGCTATTGTCTCTACATCACATGGTGTAATGACTGGCAAACAAGCCAAAGCAGAAAATGTGGGCGGTGAAGTATTGTGTTACGTTTACTAAAAATCGACAAACAAGATGTCTAGAATAGGTAATAATCCAGTAGCAATCCCAGATGGTGTAACAGTAAGTGTTAATGAAAACATCATTACGGTAAAAGGAAAATTGGGAGAATTAAACCAAGAGTTTTCAGAAGTGGCCATTAAGGTTGAAGATGGAAATGCATATGTTGAGCGCCCATCAGATTCAAAGGCTCACCGTGCAAAACACGGTTTATACAGATCTTTAATCAATAATATGATTCAAGGTGTTTCAACAGGATGGACTAAAGAATTAGAATTAGTAGGTGTAGGTTACAGAGCAAGCAATCAAGGTCAAAAACTTGATATCGCAGTTGGGTATTCTCACAACATCGTAATGGACGTTGCTCCTGAAGTTAAAGTTGAAACCATATCAGAAAAAGGAAAAAATCCAATTGTAAAACTTACCTCACACGACAAACAACTTGTGGGTCAAGTAGCAGCAAAAATTAGAGGATTCCGTAAACCAGAACCTTACAAAGGAAAGGGAATTAAATTTGTGGGAGAACAATTAAGAAGAAAAGCAGGTAAATCTGCATAAGCATAAAAGTTATGGCATTATCTAAAAACGATAGAAGAACAAGAATCAGGTTACGAGTTAGAAAAACAATTTCTGGCTCTGAACAAAGACCCAGACTTGCAGTTTTCAGAAGTAACAATGAAATCTATGCACAACTTATTGATGATGTAAACGGTAAAACAATTACTGCTGCCTCTTCAAGAGATAAAGACATAGATGCTTCAAAAGTTACTAAAGTTGAAGCTGCAAAACTCGTAGGAAAAGCAATTGCCGAAAAAGCTGTAAAAGCCGGAGTAGAAACAATTTCTTTTGACAGAGGTGGATATCTTTACCACGGAAGAATTAAATCATTAGCAGAAGGAGCCCGAGAAGGCGGACTTAAATTCTAAAAATTATGTATCAAGATTATAAAAACGTAGAATTAGTAAAACCAAGTGGTTTAGAATTAAAAGATCGTCTGGTAGGTGTACAACGTGTAACCAAAGTAACAAAAGGTGGTAGAGCTTTCGGCTTTTCTGCAATTGTAGTAGTTGGTGATGAAAACGGTGTTGTAGGTCAAGGATTAGGAAAATCTAAAGATGTTGCTTCAGCGATTGCTAAGGCAATTGAAGATGCTAAGAAAAACTTGGTGCGCATTCCTTTGAACAAAACAACATTGCCACACGAACAAAAAGGAAAATATGGTGGAGCTAAAGTAAATTTACTACCTGCAGCTCCAGGTACCGGATTGATTGCCGGAGGTGCTGTTCGTGCTGTTCTAGAAGCAGTTGGGGTTCACGATGTATTGTCAAAATCTCAAGGTTCATCAAACCCACACAACGTGGTAAAAGCAACTTTTGATGCTTTGTTACAAATGAGAAGTGCTCACACTGTTGCTCGGCAACGTGGTATTTCTATTGAAAAAGTGTTTAAAGGATAAATAATCGAGACATGACAAGAATAAAAGTAACCAAAGTAAAAAGTGCTATCAACAGAACTCAAACTCAAAAAAGAACACTTGAGTCACTTGGCCTCAGAAAGATTGGACAAACTGTTGAACACGAAAACACGCCAAGTATACTTGGTATGGTCAATAAAGTAAAACACTTAGTTTCTGTAGAGGAAGCTAAATAAGAAATAAATACTATGGATTTAAGTAACTTAAAACCTGCAGCAGGTTCAGTGCAAAATAGCAAGAGATTGGGTCGTGGAGAAGGTTCTGGTAGTGGTGGAACAGCTTCCAGAGGTCACAAGGGCGCCAAATCTCGTTCAGGTTATTCAAGAAAAATAGGTTTTGAAGGTGGTCAAATGCCACTTCAAAGACGTGTGCCTAAATTTGGGTTCACTAACATCAACAGAAAAGAGTATCAAGGTGTAAATCTTGATACACTTCAGAAGCTAGTTGATGAGAAAAAAATTAAGGACACTCTTGATTTTGAAACAATGGTTTCATTGAGACTTGCAACCAAAAATGAATCAGTAAAGATACTTGGAAGAGGTGAGCTTAAAGCAAAGCTGAAAGTGTCTGCACACAAATTTACAGCTACTGCAAAAAATGCTATTGAAGCAGCAGGAGGTGAAGTGGTAATTTTATAACAACCCTATCAGAATGAAATTTATTAATACCCTTAAAAATATCTGGAAAATTGAAGAGTTGAGAAATAGAATCTTAATAACTCTTGGTTTTCTTGCTGTTTATCGTTTTGGAGCACAAGTAGTACTTCCTGGAATTGATGCATCTCAACTTCAAGGTTTAGCAGATCAAACAGATGGTGGGATCTTAGGTTTACTAAATGCATTTACCGGAGGAGCATTTTCAAATGCTTCTGTTTTTGCATTGGGTATTATGCCATACATCTCAGCTTCTATCGTGGTTCAATTAATGGGTATAGCTGTACCATATCTCCAAAAACTTCAAAAAGAAGGGGAGAGCGGCAGAAAAAAAATAACTCAGATTACACGCTGGTTAACCATCGCTATTACTTTAGTTCAAGGACCCGGATATATTTATAATCTCTTTAATATTTTACCCCCAGAGGCTTTCTTGTTAGGGAATAGTGTGACATTTATAGCCGCATCAGTTATTATACTAACAACAGGCTGTATTTTTGCAATGTGGTTGGGTGAAAAAATTACAGATAAGGGAATTGGAAACGGTATCTCTATATTAATTATGGTAGGTATTATTGCAACATTGCCTCAATCTTTTGTACAGGAATTTGCATCTAGAGTTTTTGAATCAAACGGCGGATTGATCTTTATCCTGATCGAACTTGTTATCTGGTTTATAATCATTCTTCTTTCTGTATTGCTGGTTATGGCTGTGCGTCAAATTCCGGTTCAATATGCAAGAAGAACTGCCAGCGGTGGATATGAGAAAAATGCTGCCGGATCAAGACAATATATTCCCTTAAAGCTAAATGCATCTGGTGTAATGCCAATCATCTTTGCTCAGGCAATTATGTTTGTGCCTGCTGCACTTTCAGGTTTATCAACTTCAGAAACTGCACAGTCTTTTACAGTAGCTTTTAGCGATATATTTGGATTTTGGTACAACTTGGTTTTCTTTTTATTGTGTATTGTGTTTACATTCTTTTACACGGCCGTAACTGTACCAACTAATAAAATGGCAGACGATTTAAAACGAAGTGGCGGATTTGTTCCCGGTATAAAACCCGGATCTGAAACCGCAGAATATTTAGATAGAATTATGTCTCAAATAACCTTACCGGGATCTATATTCCTTGCATTAATTGCAATATTTCCCGCGTTTGCTGTAAAACTTTTAGGTTTACAGGCAGGTTGGGCATTATTTTATGGTGGTACATCACTCCTCATTATGGTGGGTGTGGCAATTGACACGATGCAACAAATCAACGCATACCTGTTAAACAGGCACTATGATGGCTTGATGAAGTCTGGAAAAAATAGAAAAGCAGTAGCATAGTTATGGCAAAACAAGCAGCAATAGAACAAGATGGAACAATTATAGAGGCTCTTTCTAACGCTATGTTTCGAGTAGAATTGGAAAACGGTCACATTGTTACAGCACACATATCGGGTAAAATGCGTATGCATTATATTAAATTGTTGCCCGGTGATAAAGTTAAATTAGAAATGAGTCCTTATGATTTAAGTAAGGCAAGAATAACTTACAGATACTAAAAAAATGAAAGTAAGAGCATCCATTAAGAAAAGAAGTGCCGAGTGCAAAATTGTGCGTCGAAAAGGCAGATTATATGTTATTAACAAAAAGAACCCAAAGTTCAAACAAAGACAAGGTTAAGATATGGCAAGAATAGCAGGTGTAGATATCCCGAAACAAAAAAGGGGTGTAATCGCGTTAACTTACATATTTGGTATCGGTAAAAGCCGTGCCAAAGACATTTTGGCAAAAGCTGAAGTAAGTGAAGACAAAAAAGTAAATGAATGGGACGATGATGAAATCGGTCGCATTCGTGATGCTGTAGGAAATTTTAAAATTGAGGGTGAGTTACGTTCAGAAGTTCAAATAAGCATTAAACGCTTAATGGATATTGGATGTTACAGAGGAATTCGTCACAGATCCGGTTTGCCGCTTCGTGGACAACGCACCAAAAACAACTCAAGAACCAGAAAAGGAAAACGTAAAACTGTTGCTAACAAGAAAAAAGCAACTAAATAATACCTAGAGAAATGGCAAAAACAACCGCAAAAAAACGTAAAGTTATTGTTGAATCTGTAGGTGAAGCACACGTTACAGCTTCTTTTAACAATATCATCATTTCGTTAACAAACAAAAACGGTGATGTAATCGCTTGGTCTTCTGCCGGTAAAATGGGCTTTAGAGGATCTAAGAAAAATACACCTTATGCTGCACAACTTGCTGCTGAAGATGCTACAAAAGTAGCTCACGATGCAGGTTTACGCAAAGTAAAAGTGTATGTTAAAGGACCCGGAAACGGAAGAGAATCTGCAATTCGTTCTATTCACAATGCTGGAATTGAAGTGACTGAAATCATTGACATCACTCCAATGCCACACAACGGATGCAGACCTCCTAAAAGAAGAAGAGTCTAAGTAAGTTAGAACTTAGAAGTTCAAAGTTTGAAGTTGAAACTTTGAACATTGAACTTTAAACATTGAATATTTAAACAACAACAAGTATAAACAACAGAAGGAACACGATAGATGGAGGACAGACCTTAATTCATCATCCCTTCTAAAACAAATTTTAATATGGCAAGATATACCGGTCCAAAAACTAAGATAGCCCGTAAATTCGGTGAAGCTATCTTTGGTGACGACAAAGCATTTGAAAAAAGAAATTACCCTCCGGGACAACACGGAAACGCCCGAAGAAGAGGAAAGAAGTCTGAATATGCTACCCAGTTAATGGAAAAGCAAAAAGCAAAATATACCTATGGTATACTTGAGCGTCAATTCAGAAATATGTTTAAAAAAGCAACAGCTGCTGATGGAATTACAGGTGATGTTTTACTTCAGCTTTGTGAATCTAGATTAGACAATGTAGTCTTCAGAATGGGTATTGCTCCTTCAAGAAGTGCTGCACGTCAATTGGTTTCTCACAGACACATCCTTGTAAATGGTGAAAAGGTAAATATACCTTCATACCACGTTAAACCTGGTGATGTTGTTGCAGTAAGAGAAAAATCAAAATCACTTGATGCTATTTCTCAATCACTTTCAAATGCATCCCACCCTTATGAGTGGATTAACTGGAATAATGATAAAATGGAGGGAACTTTTATATCGACTCCACAAAGAATTCAAATTCCGGAAAATATCAATACACAATTCATCGTCGAATTATACTCTAAATAATAAACCTTAGGAATTACAAACATGGCAATACTAAATTTTCAGAAGCCCGATAAAGTTATAATGATTAACTCCACAGATTTTGAGGGGAAATTTGAATTTCGCCCCTTAGAGCCTGGTTATGGGTTGACCGTTGGTAACGCGCTTAGAAGAGTACTACTTTCCTCCTTAGAAGGTTTCGCTATCACATCCATCAGAATTGAAGGAGTTGATCACGAGTTTTCAACCATACCGGGAGTAGTAGAAGATGTGACCGAAATTATCCTTGGTTTAAAGCAAGTGCGTTTCAAACGTCAAATTGATGAAATCGATAATGAAACAGTGACCATGTCACTGTCTGGAAAAGACCAGCTAACTGCAGGAGACTTCCAGAAATTCATCTCAGGTTTTCAAATTCTTAATCCAGATTTAGTAATCTGTAACATGGAGTCTAAAGTGAACCTGAATATGGAAATGACCATTGAAAAAGGAAGAGGGTATGTGCCTGCTGAAGAAAATAAAAAGGCTAACGCCCCTCTTGGAACCATCTTTACAGACTCAATCTACACACCCATCAAAAATGTGAAGTATAGCATTGAGAACTTTCGTGTAGAACAAAAAACAGATTATGAAAAACTGGTTTTTGAAATCGTTTCAGATGGGTCTATCCATCCTAAAGACGCATTAACTGAAGCAGCTAAAACATTGATTCACCACTTCATGTTATTTAGTGACGAGCGCATCACCCTTGAGGCAGATGAAATTGCTCAAACTGAAACCTATGACGAAGAGTCTTTACACATGCGCCAGTTGTTAAAAACCAAACTTGTTGATATGGACTTATCAGTAAGAGCATTAAACTGTTTGAAAGCTGCAGAAGTTGATACCCTTGGAGATTTGGTTTCTTATAACAAAAATGATTTGATGAAATTCAGAAACTTTGGTAAAAAATCATTGACTGAACTTGAAGAGTTAGTAAATGTAAAAGGACTGAATTTTGGAATGGATCTTTCAAAATACAAATTAGACAAAGATTAATTAAAGACTATAGACAAGAGATTTTAGACTAAAGATTTTTTAAATAGAGCACACGCTATAACAAAGTTTGAAAAATATCTAACATCTCACATCTAAAATCTAACATCTAGAAAAAATGAGACACGGAAAAAAAATAAATCACTTAGGCAGAAAAACAGCACATAGAAAATCTATGTTGGCAAATATGGCCTGTTCCCTAATTGAGCATAAAAGAATAAACACAACAGTAGCAAAAGCAAAAGCTTTAAAGCAGTTTGTTGAGCCATTAGTGACTAAATCAAAAGAAGACACGACACATAACAGACGAATTGTATATAGCAGGTTACGTCAAAAAGATGCTGTCGCTGAACTATTTAGAGAAGTCGCAGTAAAAGTTGCAGACCGTCCCGGAGGTTATACCAGAATTATCAAATTGGGTAACCGTTTAGGCGACAATGCAGATATGGCGATGATTGAGTTGGTTGACTTCAACGAAGTCTATAACGCAAACAAACCCGCTAAAAAGAAATCAACCCGTCGTGCCGGAAAAGCAAAGAAAGCCGATGACACCACAGCAAAAGCTGCACCGGCTGAAAAAACTGAAGAAGTTACTCCGGTAGCTACTCCAGAAGCTGAAGCTCCCGAAGCAGCGGCACCGGAAGCAACAAACGAAGCAACCGAGAATAACGAGCAAGAACCAAAAAATGAGAAAGAATAAATTTTTATTTTCATTCTAAATACACAAGGGATAAACTTTCAAGGTTTATCCCTTTTTTTATATTATTTTTGCACACCAGTATAACATCACAACCATAAAGCTACTATGAAGTATCAAAGCAGAAAAAAAGCAATCATTTTACTGGCAGATGGAACTATTTTTCACGGTAAAGCCGTGGGAGGTAAAGACGGCACAGCCTTTGGAGAAGTTTGTTTCAATACAGGAATGACAGGCTACCAGGAAATATTTACAGACCCTTCTTACTTTGGCCAATTGATGGTCACCACAAATGCACACATCGGGAATTATGGCACCAATAAAGACGAGGTAGAATCTGAAAGCATTAAAATCGCTGGCTTAATTTGCCGGAACTTCAGTTATAATTATTCCCGTGATATCGCAGATGCTTCTTTGGAAGAATTTTTAAACGAGAACAATTTATTTGCTATTTCTGATGTTGATACAAGAGCCTTGGTAAGCTATATTCGTGAGCATGGAGCGATGAATGCTGTAATCTCAACAGATGTTGAGAATATAGAAGGACTAAAAAAGCAACTTGCAGAAGTTCCAGATATGAACGGGCTCGAGTTGGCGTCCAAAGTCTCCACCAAAGAACCTTATTTTTTCGGAAAAGAAAATGCCGCATATAAAATTGCAGCTTTGGATATTGGCATTAAGAAAAATATTTTACGCAATCTGGCTGAAAGAGATTGCTACATCAAGGTATTTCCATACACTGCCACTTTTGAGGAAATGGCCGCTTTTGAACCAGACGGTTACTTTTTGTCAAACGGTCCCGGTGACCCACAACCCTTAACGAGTGCCATTGAAGTAACAAAAGAAATTATTAAAAGAAACTTACCATTATTTGGGATTTGCCTTGGACATCAAGTGATTGCACTGGCCAACGGTATTTCAACCTATAAAATGCATCACGGCCATAGAGGAATCAACCACCCCATAATGAATTTGGTAACCGGTAAAGGCGAAATTACATCTCAAAATCACGGTTTCGCCATCAACAGAGAAGAAGCAGAAAATCACCCTGAAATAGAAATCACACACCTGCACTTAAATGACCATACCGTAGCCGGTATCAAAATGAAAAGCAAAAACTGCTTCTCAGTGCAATACCACCCAGAAGCCAGTCCGGGACCACACGATGCGAGTTATTTGTTTGATCAATTCATAGATAATATTCAAAAAAATCAATCTGTAAAGGCCTAGTATTTTATGCCTCAATCAGAGAAAAATATAATAAATCAATTTCAAGAAAACGGCGTAATATATTACGCCTCAACTAGTATAAAATATATAAAATATGAGTTTAATTGTTGATATCCACGCCCGCCAAATTTTTGATTCCAGAGGAAACCCCACCATTGAGGTTGATGTAATTACCGAAAGCGGTATATTGGGACGCGCAGCAGTACCTTCAGGCGCTTCAACAGGAGAACATGAAGCTGTTGAACTACGTGATGGCGGAAAACAGTATATGGGAAAGGGTGTGCTAAAAGCAGTCAAAAACGTCAATGAAATTATAGCACCGGCACTTTTGGGAGCTGTTGTTTTTGATCAAAACCTTATTGATCAAACAATGATTCAGCTTGACGGAACAAAAAATAAATCAAAATTGGGTGCTAATGCCATTTTGGGTGTTTCACTAGCTGTTGCCAAAGCTGCAGCATTAGATCTTGGTTTGCCTCTTTATCGTTATGTAGGTGGCGTAAGTGCAAACACACTTCCGGTGCCAATGATGAACATTATTAACGGTGGGTCTCACAGTGATGCACCCATTGCCTTTCAAGAGTTTATGGTGATGCCGGTAAAGGCAAGAAATTTTGCCCATGCTATGCAAATGGGTTCTGAAATATTTCACAACCTAAAAAAAGTATTACACGACAGAAAATTAAGTACAGCAGTGGGCGATGAAGGTGGTTTTGCGCCTACTTTAGACGGCACAGAAGATGCACTTGATACCATTGCTCTTGCCGTCAAAAATGCAGGATACAAGATGGGAACCGAAGTCAAAATTGCCTTGGATTGTGCCGCTGCCGAATTTTTTGTGAAAGGAAAATATGACTACACTAAATTTGAAGGAAAATCAGGTAAAGTGAGAACGTCAAAACAACAAGCCGATTATTTGGCTGAGTTGGCTTCCAAATACCCCATCATTTCCATAGAAGACGGAATGGATGAAAATGACTGGGAAGGCTGGAAATACCTTACAGAAAAAATTGGCAACAAAGTTCAGTTAGTGGGTGATGATTTGTTTGTCACAAATGTAGAGCGTCTTTCCAGAGGAATCAAAGAAGGTATTGCCAATTCCATCTTGATTAAAGTAAACCAAATAGGAACCCTCACAGAAACTATTGCTGCTGTAAATATGGCTCACAATGCAGGTTATACTTCAGTTATGTCACACCGCTCAGGTGAAACAGAGGACAATACAATTGCAGACTTGGCCGTAGCCTTAAACTGTGGTCAGATTAAAACAGGTTCTGCTTCGCGAAGCGACCGCATGTCAAAGTACAATCAATTGCTTCGTATTGAAGAAGAACTAGGAAGTGTGGGGTATTTTCCACAAGCAAATGCTTTTAAAGTGAAATGATAATTAAATCACTTCTATTTAAGGTTTTTTTAACCCCGTAGTAATGGTTTTCACTATAAAAATCACCTTATATTTCGTATCTTCGCAAATAGAAGAAAATTAAATAACATACATAAACATGTCAAAAATAGCCACATTAGAAATTGATGGAAAAAAATATGAGTTTCCCATAGTTGAGGGTACTGAAAATGAAGTAGCCATCGATATAAAATCTTTAAGAGCTTCCTCAAATGTTATCACATTAGACCCGGGATATAAAAATACAGGTTCCTGTGAAAGTGCTATTACATTTCTAGATGGTGAAAAAGGTATTTTAAGGTACAGAGGTTACAGCATAGAAGAACTTGCTGATAAAGCTTCATTTCTTGAAGTGTGTTTTCTGTTAATCTTTGGGGAATTACCCACACAGGAAGAGCTTACTAAATTTCACAAAGATATCAAAGGTCAATCTATTGTAGATGAGGATATGAAACGCATACTTGATGGGTTTCCTAAATCTGCACACCCAATGGGTGTTCTTGCATCATTGACCAATGCATTGGTGGCATTTAACCCTTCATCAGTCAATGTTGACTCTGAAGAGGATATGTATAAAGCCATTGTAAAGATTTTAGGTAAATTTCCGGTTCTTGTTGCCTGGACAATGCGTAAGAAAATGAGTTTACCGCTCAATTATGGAGATACCTCTTTAGGGTATGTAGAGAATATTCACAAAATGATGTTCCAGCAACCCAATGAAGATTATAAAGTAGATAGAGCTGTTATAGAGGCATTGGACAAACTATTAATTCTACACGCAGACCATGAGCAAAACTGTTCGACCTCGACAGTAAGAATCGTAGGTTCTTCACATAGCGGTTTATTTGCATCACTTTCAGCAGGTATAGCAGCACTTTGGGGTCCACTTCACGGAGGAGCAAACCAGGCAGTTATAGAGATGCTGGAAGCGATCAAAGCTGATGGGGGTGACACTTCAAAATTTATTTTAAAGGCGAAAGATAAAAATGATTCGTTCCGATTGATGGGATTTGGACACAGAGTTTATAAAAACTTTGACCCACGAGCAAAAATTATCAAGAAAGCAGCAGACGAAGTGCTTGGAGAGCTTGGGATAGAAGACCCTGTTCTTGATATCGCCAAAGGATTAGAAAAAGTTGCCCTTGAAGATGAATATTTCATTTCAAGAAATCTGTATCCAAATGTTGATTTCTATTCAGGAATAATATACAGAGCTCTGGGAATTCCCACAGATATGTTTACAGTAATGTTTGCCCTGGGAAGACTTCCCGGTTGGATTGCTCAATGGAAAGAAATGCGTCTTGGTAAGGAGCCCATTGGAAGACCCAGACAAGTCTACATTGGTCATACTCACAGAACTTTCAAAACAAGAAGTGAACGATAATTAATACAAATTTTAGTTATTAAACTCCATCCAGAGGAATCTCGATGGAGTTTTTATATATTTGAACAAATACAAAGAAGATGCTAAAATTAAATGTCAAAGATGAAACTTCCAGACTGAGAGCCGTCGTTTTGGGAACTGCAAATAGTAATGGTCCAACTCCACTTGCAGAAGAAGCCTACGACCCAAAATCTTTAGAACACATCCTTGCCGGCACGTATCCTAAAAATGAAGATATGATTCCGGAAATGGAAGCCTTTTCAACTGTTTTAAAAAAATATGATGTAAAAGTATTTAGACCCGAAGAAATCAAAGATTACAATCAGATATTTTCAAGAGATATTGCATTCGTTATAGATGATGTTTTTGTAAAAGCAAATATATTGCCTGATCGTGAACGGGAGCTCGATGCGATTCAATATGTAATTGACCAGATAGACCCGACAAAAGTGGTTAGACCTCCAAAAGAAGTACATATTGAAGGAGGCGATGTAATGCTTTGGAATGACTATATCTTTATAGGCACTTATAAAGGTAGTGACTACAAAGAATTTATGACCGCTAGAACCAATATGGAAGGAGTGGAGTATATTAAAAACCTGTTTCCCAATAAAATAATAAAGGAATTTGATCTGGTAAAATCCAAAATTGAAGCGCGTGACAATGCCCTCCACCTGGACTGTTGCTTTCAACCGGTGGGAACCAATAAAGCCATTATATACAAACAAGGATTCAGAGAAGAATCAGACTATACTTTTTTAGTAAATCTTTTCGGAAAAGAAAACCTGTTTCAGATCACACGAGATGAAATGTATCATATGTTTAGCAACGTTTTTTCTATTGCACCCAATGTGGTGGTTTCTGAAAGAAACTTTACCAGATTGAACAACTGGTTACGAAGCAATGATTTTACAGTTGAAGAAATTCCCTATGCAGAAATTGCCAAACAAGAAGGCCTTTTGAGATGCAGTACATTACCTTTAATTAGAGATTGATGTAAACTTCTATATGTTTTTTCGACTATAAACGGTATTTATAAATCATACTGTTTTAATGAAAAAAATTGTTGGAATACTTTTTCTACTTCTTTTCTCAACGGAAGGAATTTCTCAAGGAAAAATTGATGGATTTTACAGAGGTTTTGGAAATTTAAGCACTTCTTTTGGTCTGGGATTTGAGGATACACCAAATTACTTTATAGGAACTGAAAGGTCTGATATAGGCAGAACACTTTTTTTTGGCTCTGCATATGCAGCTTATGGGATTACCCCAGATTTTGATATAAACGCTTCTTTACCATTCTTTGTGAGTAATGAGAAACTTAGGACGCAGGATGTTAGCCTTTTTTTAAAATATCGATTGTATAAGATTGATTTTGAAAGCAGCAAATTAGAAATTAGTTCAGGCTTGGGTTTTTCAACCCCAATAAGTGATTATGAAACAGGTGGGTTGAATGATATTGGGCAGAAAGCTACAATTTTGGAAACCAGAGGGATGATTCATTACCAATGGAATACAGGATGGTTTTTAACGTTTCAAAGTGGTTTTTCATTTAAACTTGAAGAAGTTCCCAATAGTTTACCCATCACTTTCAAAGCAGGCAGGGCGTTATCAAATTGGTATTATGATGTGTGGTATGATTATCAACAATCTTTTGGAGGTATTGATTATAGGGAAACCCCGCCACCACAAAATTTTAAAGAAATAGGTGTTGATTATCATAAAGCAGGAGGCACTTTATATCGGCCATTGGGTCAAGATTTTGGCATATATGCAAGCTTTTCCTATACAATTTCAGGAAGGAATGTTTTTCAGGGAGCCGGTTATGGTATTGGATTGGTATATGATTTTTCTTTAAAATAGATTTTTATTTTGTTTAAGAAAAGTTGAATAACAATTCCCTATTTTTGCATCCTAAAATAATACATCACGATGCTTCAGTCCACCAATACAATTTTAATGATACGCCCTGCGACTTTCAGATTGAATGAAGAAACCGCCATAAATAACTACTATCAAACCACTTCAGAAAATTTAAAATCAAAAGACGTTAATAAACTGGCACAGGAAGAGTTTGATAGTTTGGTTCAAAAATTAAGAGATACAGCTGTCAATGTTGTGATATTTAATGATGATGGTTCTCAGGACACACCAGATTCTGTGTTCCCAAATAATTGGGTTTCTTTTCACCAAAATGGTGATGTGGCACTTTACCCCATGTTTGCTGAAAACCGAAGAAGAGAGCGAAGAGAAGAGGTTATTTTACAACTTGAAAATGAAGGGTTTAAAATCAAAAATATCGTTGATTATTCTGCTGCTGAAAAAGAAGAGCTTTTTTTGGAGGGCACCGGAAGCCTCGTTTTAGACCGAGTTAACAGAAAAGCCTATTGTGCACTTTCGCCACGAGCTGATGAAGAATTACTCATTGAGTTTTGCGAGGATTTTGAGTACACACCGGTTGTTTTTACAGCTTATCAAACTGTTGAAAACAAACGTTTGCCCATTTACCACACAAACGTGATGATGTGTATAGCCAAAGACTTTGCTGTCATTTGTCTGGATTGTATTGACGATGTGAAGGAACGTAAAAATGTTGTTAAGCACCTAAAAGAAGATAGAAAAGAAATTATTTCTATTTCTGAGGAACAGGTCAATCATTTTGCAGGGAATATGCTCGAGGTTTCAGACTCAAAAGGAAATTCTATTACAGTAATGTCACAATCTGCCTATGAAAGTTTGACTCAAGCCCAAGTAGCATCCATTGAAAAATACAGTAAAATTCTAAGCAGTCCCTTAAACACAATTGAAACCCTGGGAGGGGGCAGTGCTCGTTGTATGATGGCTGAGGTATTTTTACCCAAAGAAGGATAGGCTTCTTCAAGGTTCTTGAAGTCCTAAATTCAATTGATTACTTCAACTAATTAACTCTTCATATCTGGTTGGATTTATAATTCACAATATTTTTAATCATCCCTCCAAAAATAAAATAGTGAAACGGTAAAACGCTATACCAATAGAGGCGACCCCATAATCCTTTAGGTCTGAAAGTTGCCGTTTGTTTTAAAATCCCATCATTTATTTCAAACTGAAGCCAGGCTTCACCAGGAAGTTTCATTTCGGCGTAAAGCAACAAACGCTTTTCATCTTTATCGGCATAAAGAACCCGCCAGAAATCCAATGCATCACCCGGAAATATTTTATCGGGATGCGTACGCCCGCGACGCAAACCAACACCGCCCCCCATTAAATCCATATATCCTCTTAATTTCCATAACCAATTGGCATAATACCAACCTCGCTTGCCACCAATGGACCAAATGTTTTCCAAAGCCTGTTTTTCATCTTTGACCTCAATCGTTTTTACATCACTCAAACAACCGTGTTGCGGAATTTGAATCTGACTTTTTAAATCATTAAACCGCCCTGAAATAAGTGCATCCTTCCAACTGGAAACAACCAGGTTTTGTTCAATTTTTTGAAATGCTTTCTCAATGGCTTCTTCATAAGTGATGGGTTGTATTCCTAAAATTTCCTGAAGTTTATTGTCTTTTGCAACCACTTCGGTCTTCATACTTTCAACCAAATTAACCGCTAGCGAATAAGTTGTGGATGTTACAAAATACAACCAATAAGATGACAAACGTGGCGTCATTACAGGTACAGAAAATATCCAAAGTTTTAGTTTTCTCACTTTGGAGTATCGTTGCAACATTTCCTTATAAGTAAGAACATCGGGACCACCAATGTCAAAGGACTGGTTGTAGCATTTTTCGTTTAAAATGACTCCGGTGAGCATCGCGATTACATCTCTTATTGCAATGGGCTGGGTCCTAGTTTCAAGCCACTTTGGCGCAACCATAATGGGGAGTTTTTCACATAAGTCCCTGATGATTTCAAAAGAGGAACTGCCCGATCCCACAACGATTCCGGCGCGTAAAACGGTGAGTTTAAAATTACCTTTAAAGAGGATTTCTTCCACTTTTTTTCTTGACGAAAGGTGTTTTGACAATTCTTCCTGATTGACAATGCCACTTAAATAAATGATTTGCTTTACCTCTGTAACGGCCATGTACTTGATAAAATTTTCAGCAGAGAGGGCTTCTTTTTCATCAAAATCACCGGTTGACGAACTCATAGAGTGAATAAGGTAATAAGCGACGTCTATGTCTTTTGGGAAATTTTCGGTATTGACTTGGTCGAGGAAATCAACCTCTACAAAACTGATGTTTTCGGCGAAAGCGGCATCAATATCCATTCTGTTTTTATCACGTACAGAACAAACCACATGGTGACCCAGTTCAATGAGTTGTGGCAATAAACGTTTGCCAATATAACCATTGGCACCGGTGAGAAGTATCTTCAATTTTTTTTATTTTAAAGATACAGATTCTACTTGATTTGGAACGTTAAAAGGCCGTTAACTGATTTTAAAGTGGAATTATTGAACGGTTTTTAACAAATTAAGCACAGCTCCACTTATATATTCAATCCCAATAGCGATCACGATAAAACCGATGATTCTTGAAATGGCATTGATGCCGGATGCGCCAAGTGTTTTTGCTATTAAAAAAGAGGAGCGCAAGATGAGAAAGGTTGTAAGACAGACTAAAAGCACTGCAATAAGAATATATACCACATCAATTGTCCACCCATATTCCTGTTGAAATGTAATGAGTAACGAAATGGAACCGGGACCTGCCAGCATGGGGATGGCCAGTGGCGTGAGTGAAAAACGTTCACGCACAGACAAATCTTTTTGCACTTGTTTGTTCTTCATGCCCTTATGCTTGGCAAACCGTCCTGTCAACAGTGCAAAACCGGAGGAAACAATTATCAATCCGCCGGCGATGCGTAGGGAATTTAAGCTGATACCAAAAAATTGCAATAAATATTTTCCAAGAAAAAATGAAATTACAAGAATTACCAACACATTGATTGCAGTGAGCAGGGCTGTTTTTTTGCGTTCGGCGGGGTTTTCTTCTTGTGTTAAACCCACGAATATAGGCACTGTTCCCAGAGGATTTATAATGGAGAATAATGCAGCAAATGCATAAAGGAATAATTCCATAGGTTTTTGCTGCAAAGGAACTGATTCATTGTGTTTCTAAAATCATGAGAAAGTTATGTGAATGTGAAAAAAAAATCATAAATCCTCAACCTGAGTAGGCGCATTGTCAATTTTATAGTTTATGACCTTTTGAAAAAATTGGTGAGTACTTTTATCTGTGGCGCTTACTTTGATGAAATAGTGGTCACGGTAAATACTGTACTCTTCGGCTTTGCCTTTGTAAATATTTAGTTTGTAATAAGGTATAATTAATGCAAAGGACTCCAGCAATGACCGAAAACCCACGATAATACCGCCCGGGCGCATTTCTATATTACACACATTGCGGTTGTTATCGAGAATGAGCAGGTTGTAGATTTCAATACTCGTTGAAGTAATGAACAGTTTGGGAGAGCCTATACCTTTCATTTTAATACGCTCCATTAATGGGAAAGGCTTACCCACCTCAGCATCAATTTTCCTTTTTATTTCTGAATTGTTGTAAGAGACGTTTAGCAGCATATTTTTCTTTTAAAAATACAAATTGACTTTAATTTATCCTAATTTGTTCTCTGGTTTAAGACATAATAATTTCTTAAAACCAGGCCTTAAATTCACCAAAATCAGAAAAAGCAAACCAAAAAAAGTACCATTTTTTCTGCTTATCTTTGCACCCTTAAATGATTGCATAAAAAAGATAGAATGAATTTACAGCACATACTGGAAGCTAAAATTAAAGAGGCTTTTATCACTCTTTTCCAAACCGAACTCCCTTCTGTTGAGTTTCAAGCAACACGCAAGGAATTTGAGGGTGATATCACGGTGGTTATTTTCCCAATGTTACGACAGATAAAGACAAATCCGGAAAGGTTGGGAAATGATATAGGGGCTTTTTTAACGGCTCATCTGGAGGAGGTTGTGCGTTTTAATGTAGTAAAAGGCTTTTTGAATATCGTGATTTCGGATACTTATTATCTCGATTTTTTCAAAAATATTAAAGACAATCCCGGTTATGGATTTCAACCCGTTTCATCAGAAACTAAGGCTGTAATGGTCGAGTATGCTTCACCCAACACCAACAAGCCTCTTCATTTGGGGCATATTAGAAATGTACTACTGGGTTATTCGGTAGCTGAAATTTTAAAAGCTTCTGGGAAAATGGTTTATAAAACCCAAATTATTAATGACCGTGGCATCCACATTTGCAAAAGCATGCTGGCATGGAAGAAATTTGGAAACGGTGAAACCCCTGAAACGGCCGGACTTAAAGGTGATAAACTGGTTGGGAATTATTATGTAAAGTTTGACAAAGAATATAAAAAGGAAATTGAATCGCTTACAGCGGCGGGTAAAACTGAAGAAGAAGCTAAAAAGGAAGCCCCAATTTTACTGGAAGCTCAATTGATGCTTCAAAAATGGGAAAATGGTGACCCTGAAGTGGTTTCACTCTGGGAAATGATGAATGGTTGGGTATATGCCGGTTTTGATGTGACTTACAAAAATATAGGAGTTAATTTCGACAAAAATTATTATGAGAGTAATACCTATTTGTTAGGGAAAGACGTCGTAAAAGAAGGTCTGGACAAAGGTGTTTTTTATCGCAAAGAAGACGGAAGTGTTTGGATAGATTTGACTGATGAAGGCTTAGACGAAAAAATTGTTTTGCGCAGTGATGGTACGGCCGTATATATGACACAGGATATTGGCACGGCAATTCAGCGTGTAAAGGATCATCCTGATGTGGGGGGTATGGTCTATACTGTTGGAAATGAACAGGATTATCACTTTAAAGTTTTGTTTCTTATCCTCAAAAAACTCGGTTATACTTGGGCAGAAAATTTATTTCATTTGAGTTATGGTATGGTTGACCTTCCTAGCGGAAAAATGAAAAGTCGCGAAGGAACAGTCGTTGATGCAGACGACCTCATAGCTGATATGACGCAAACGGCTAAAACAATCTCTGAAGAATTAGGAAAACTAGACGGCTATACAAAAGCTGAAAAAGAAACTTTGTACAGCACCATTGGTTTGGGGGCTTTAAAATATTACATTCTCAAGGTAGATCCAAAAAAACGTATCCTTTTCAATCCCGAGGAATCTGTTGATTTTCAAGGAAATACCGGACCCTTTATACAATATACCTTTGCACGCATTCAGTCCATTTTAAGAAAGGATCAAAATTCAAATTATACGCTTCCCGCTGTGGTGGAGATGCACGATAAGGAAAAAGAACTCATTAAACAATTGCAGTTATATCCCGAAATTATTCAACAAGCTGCTTCAAGTTACAGTCCTGCATTACTGGCCAATTATATTTATGAATTGGTGAGAGCCTATAACTCTTTTTACCAAAGTGTGCCCATTCTCGCTGAAATTGAGGAGGACAAAAGGCAATTGAGAGTGCAGCTTTCGCGAAAGGTGGGAGTGGTTATACAGTCTTCTTTTAAGTTACTTGGTATTGAAGTGCCGGACCGTATGTAATTAAAAAAGTATTTGCAGAGACACATTTGGTGTAATCCCTAAAGAAACCTGTTCAACCTGATTGATTTGGAGGCTTTCAGCATCGCTACTGCTATCTATGGTAAAGTAGGTATTTAGTATGTTTTTTTGATTGGTAACATTCAGCACTGCAGCATTTATTTTAGCGGCAATATTTAAACCTAGTTTAAAATCATATTCGACTGATACATCAGCTCTAAAATAATCTTCATTCCGAGCTGTATTGGGTCTGTCAAATTGAATAACTGGCTGTCCATTTTCAAACTCTATCGCGTCACGACTCAGTGGAAGCGATACCGGTCTTCCTGTGTACCAGTTGATTCCAGATGCAATTTTAAAATTCTTGAAACTGTATGATGCTGCCAGAGTGGCTTGTTGTCTTATGTCAAAATTATGAGGAAAAGTAGCGGGTTCTAATTTATCAAACGTATAATCGCTCTTAGCATAGGTATAACTCAACCAGCTACTCCATTTTTTGGTTTTTTTGTTTATGATTAACTCAATTCCTTGAGTTTCATAATTTCCGGTAGTGCGCACAAACTGCAATTGATTCTGAAAACCTTGATTGGCAGAGGTGATGTCATTCACTTTTTTTGAATAAGCCTCGGCTTGCAGCAACCAGTTTCGTTTTTGATATTGAACATTGAACGAATATTGAGTGCTATTTACAATAGGCACATCATCATTATTTGCGAGTACCCACCTGCGTTTTTCAACACCAAGAAAATCACTTTGAAAATCGATTCTCTGAGTGACCGTTTGGCTTTTTTGTTCAAAAGCGGCTTCAAGAGCAAAGCCATTACCTAACTTTTGATGAATATTAAGGCGAGGTTCAACACGTGTGGTATTGAATTTCTGAAAGTAATTGAGTCTCAATCCGGCGCTAATACTGGTTTGCGTATTTTCAATTTCCAGAAAATTACTTATAAATACAGCGTGTTTTAGCAATACTTCTTTTACAAAAGTGCGCACCAATGGAATATTCACTTCTTGTTTGTTGCTTATTCCGGTTTCAGTAAATTGGTAACCTGTCGAAAGACGATAATTTTCCTTGAATTGCCAGTTGAAATCAAATTGAGCACCACTTTCAACTACTTCATTAGACTGAATGAACTTTTGATTGGAAAAAATATCTAGGTTGGAAGCATCCAGTAAATAATAAGTTCCATAAAGCAAAATCTCAGTGTCCATTTCTTCATTCCAGTTGCGTTTCCAAGAAAGGCCACCTGCGATGCTGTTTTGATCGAGTTCACTGGTTTCTGAAGTTTGAGTGTTTTCTGTTGTGAAGGTTTTTGTAAAGTCTAAACTGTTATCTATAGTCAAAAAATTGAGTTTAAAACGGTCTTTTTCAGTTGGAGCATAGATGGCTTTTAAACTAAAATCATAAAAGGTAAAATCATCTTCAGAGCTTAGTTGACCCTGCTGATTGTTTTGAAGGTTGGTGATTTCAGTATCTTGAAACACTTTATCAAAATATTGTTTAAAGGCGGGTGTTTCTAATAGATCTGTAAAAGTGCGCCTTCCAGAAGTGTGAATGACCAGTTTTTCATTAATAGGTATTTTAGCAAAGGCACCTGCATTGATCATATTGACTTGAAAGCCAGCTTTGATTTTTTCGGGAAACTCTTCTGAGGAATGCATTGAAATTAAGCCTGAAACACTTTCGCCATAGCGGGCGGGAGTACCATTTTTATAAAAAGAAACACTTTCAGTTAAATAGGGATTAAAGCCGGAAATCATTCCAAAAAAATGTCCATTTTGATACATTCTGATACCATCCCATAAAATCAGATTTTCGTCTGTAGTACCTCCTCTAATGTTGATATTTGATATGGTTTCATCAATACTATTCACCCCGGGTAAGGCTTGTATCATCTGTAAAACATCTGGTTCAGTGAGTCCGGGAAGATTGCCAAAGGAACTAACGTCAAGTTTTAATGCTCCTTCATTGGTTTTATTAATTCCCTTTGCAAAAATACTTTCCAGAACCACATCCCTGAGATAACTTATTTGCGGGTCCATCCTTATGGTCAAACATGGGGTCGATTCCTGAATTGCAGAGGCATCTATTAAAAGGCTTTTAAATCCCAGAAACCTTATTTCTATTTGTGCGCCTGCCTGAACATTTTTTAGTGTAAAAAGACCATCAGAATTTGATAAACTTACTTGATTTGTACCCTTAACTTCAATGGTAGCACCTTCCAATGGAAAAAGTGTTTCCCCATTGATTATGATTGCACATAGGTTGATAAATGCATCTGGAGAGACCGTTATTGCAATATAGCGCTCGTCAATATATTTGAATGTTAATAGGGTTTTTCTTGAAACGTCATCTAAAATTTCAGGGAGGGTTTGAGTATAATCTGGTGGTGATGAGCGGATGTTTTCTATTACTTCATTTGCGTAGGAAAATTTTACATCATAAAGCTCTTCAATTTGTTCAAGAATTTTGAGTAGTGGTTGTTCTGTATTTTGTGCAAGGGTAATTTGGTTTCCGAAAAGAAACAATATCATTGCAACTATGTAGTGATAGTAACGCCCCTTAATTAGCCCCATAAATTAGTACATTCCCATTTTGGTTTATTGTGTAAGTTAATCCCATTGGCACGCATATTGTTTTTAATGCAGCATCAAGATTTGTGTGGGTAAATGCCCCTGTAAATCGGGTGTTTTTATCAATATTTTCAAAAGTGACAGTTACTTTATATTGACGCTGAAGTTCCTCAATAACCCACCAAAGTGGTTTGTTTTCAAACGAGCTCTCATCAAACATCCATCCTGGTTGAAGTGTACTTACTTTTTGTTGTGATATGATTTCACCCTCTTCAATGATAACGCTATCACCGGCAGAAAGTTGTATGTTTGTAGTATTAAATACAACAGCAACTTTGCCTTCATAACAAGTCACGTGAAAATGTGTGCCACGGCTTTGTACATTGAATTGGGTACCCAAAACACTAACAACTCCCTGAGTTGTATTAACATCAAAGGTTTCACCTTTAGCGACCTTGAAGTAGGCCTCACCATCAAGAGAGAGTGTTCTTTGTTTGTCCCAAGATTGTTTACTGTATTTTATTTTTGAGCCTGCATTTAAAACTACTTCAGATTGATCTGGTAATGTAAAGCTCTTTTTTTCAGCGAGTGATGCTGTTATGGTAGTTGAAAGGTTTGTTACATATAAAAAACCTGTGACAATCAAAGCCAAAACGGCAGCATATTTTAAAAGACTTTTGTAATTGAAAAGTGAAATGACTTTGGAGTCTTTTTTTACCTTTTTAGAAAGTTGCTTCCAGGCATTCTCTTTATTAAATGCAGGGGTTTGCAAATAAGAAGTGAGTTCTGAAATTTGGATATAATCACGAAAGATATCAGTAGCTTTCAATTGTTCCAACTCAGCTTCTGTAATTTCATTATTTAGATACTTATGTAGTAGTTCTTCATTCATCAGTTTTAGTTTAACTATTTATAAAACAAAGGTGTCGGTAAATACCCTACCTCTGTTAAATATTTTTTATTTCTTTTCGCAAGGATTCCAATGCCTGGCTCATTCTTTTTTCGACGGCTTTTACAGAAATTTCAAGAATTTCTGCTATCTCACGGTATTTTTTACCTTCAATTCGGTTCATTAAAAAGGCTGTGCGTTGTGCTTCTGTTAAATTTGAAAGGGCTTTGTTTAATTTTTGTTCAAATTCTTTTTCCTCCAAAATATATTGAGGTGACTGCTCATTGATATTTGGACGGGCTTTTTTGGTGAATTTCAAAACCACTTTTTGATGGGCAACTTCATTGAGAAAACTATTGTTGCAAACGGTATAGAGAAAAGACTTGGCTTTTGCCTGAGGAACTTTTGCACAGTTTTCCCATAGCTTGATGAATGCCTCCTGAACTAAGTCCTCAGCTTGAGCGACATTACCACATTTAAAGTAAATAAAATTATAGATCGATGGCGACAGCGTTTGAAACAACTTGTTATAAACTGTTTCTTTGCAGACATTATCGTGTTCACTCATAAATTCATTTTTAATATGTAAATGTATTTAAAAGTTTTTAAACATAGTGGGTAGGGTATTTTATATCTTTACTGTTCTATTGTTATATAAGGTAAAAAGCCATGAAGCACTTCAACTTAAAAATAGCTTATTTTCTAGTAATAAGTCTTTTTTTTATTTCCTGCCAAAAGGAGGAAATAGATATCATTGATGAAACTCCCGGAGACGCAATTACAATTGAAACCCCTCTGGCAAAACTCTTGCTCAATACCACTCAAAACAATGGAGGTATTGATGATTTTATTGACGGCACTTCTTGCTCGTCTATTCAGTTTCCCTATCAAGTCATCATTAATGGGCAGACCATAACTATTTCAAGCCCATCAGATTTAATTCCACTTGCAAATATCACAGCTCCCATTTCTCTTGTTTTTCCTATCACCGTTGTTTTTGA
>JANSXN010000129.1 GCA_024742935.1 Flavobacteriaceae bacterium | reverse complement strand
TTTACTCTTAAATAAAAAACCCGCCTGTGGGGATTCAGCCGGGAATTTTTATAAACGAAAAATACTCGTTTACTCTACTATAAGTTGCTTCCAACTTTCTTGACCATTCGCGCCTATTATTCTTACTATATATACTGACGAAGCCAAGTTACTTATATCAACCTTCAAGGCAGGAGCATCGTCTCCTTGTGCCTCTCTTACCAATTGTCCTTGCATACTATAAAAGTTTACTTTTACTATCAAAGCACCAGTAGGATTGTCTATATAAAACACTCCTTTTGCAGGGTTAGGACACATCGTTAGACTTGCAAAGTCAACACGATCCTCAACACCCAGTATCGTATCTACCGTTAGCTCAAATGAACAGCTGGATTCGTTACCAAAGGCATCTGTCGCCGTTAAGGTGATGGTGTATGTGCCATTAAAAGTCAAGTATGCAGGGGAAGCTTACAGCAGCAGCACAAACGTGAGGTCAAAATGCTTTGATTAAAAGTTTGAAAAAACCTTCAGAGATTATCTATTGATAATAAATCACAAAACAGCCTCAAGCCTATTATGTTAATTTAGATTTTTTATACTTGAATAATAAATTAAAAAAAATGAGGCGAGTTTACAGTAGAATTTTCAAATGCACTTGAGTATAGGATCCTTTTTTTGATTTAATTTGCAACTCTCCAAATTCTTTTTCTAATAAGCTTTTGCTTAAATACAAACCCAACCCCATACCCTGCTGCTCAAGGCTTATTCTGTTATACTGTTTGAAAGGACCTATACTATCGATTTGTTTTTTACTAAAACCAATACCAAAATCTTTTATTATTAAGTTATAGAATTTATCATCTACTTGGCTAGTGATAACAATGGGTGAATCTTGCGGTGAAAATTTTATTGCATTTGTTATGATTTCAAAAATAATATATGAAATTGTATCGACATCAATATTTATTTCATGTTCAATAATTTGTAAATCAAACCTTGAGAAGTCAATAGTATTAAGATCACAAATACTTGAAACAACGTCATTTACAACAGTATGTATTTTAGTTTTAAAGTTTTTCTTTTTTGATTTTTCTGTTTTTAAATTCTTTTGTAGCAGTAAAATATTTTGGAAAGTCTTATTCAGTCGTTCAGCTGAAGATTTTAATGCCGGATATATTTCACTTAAATCTTTTTTACTTAAACTTTCTTCATACTTTGTGAGTAAATCGATTGACCCTAAGATTCCATATAAAGGTGTTTTAACTTCATGACTAAAATGTTTATCAAAATTTGAAGAAATCAAATCTAGAGCTGATTCTTTTTTTAATTTTTTAACCCGCTGAATTCTAACATTTATTGCCTCTTTTAATTCATTCACTTTAAAAGGCTTTGAAATAAAGTCATCTGCTCCTTTAAGCATTGATTTTCTGAAGTCTTCAGTAGACGACTTTGCTGTTAGAAAAATAAATGGTATATCAGATAAAGCCTTTTCACTTCTTAATTTATTTAGAAATTGATATCCATCTGTCTTGGGCATCATAATATCACTTACAATTATATCTGGATACCAACCATTGAGTATAGCAAGAGCATCATCCACCCCTCGAGCCGTTTTTAATTCATAAGCCTGAGGGTCTAACAAATCTTTTATTGTTTCAAGAATTG
>JANSXN010000023.1 GCA_024742935.1 Flavobacteriaceae bacterium | reverse complement strand
GAAAATAAACTTCAACACTTTGCAAGGTTGGAATATTAACAGTGGTTTGTCCTTTAACAAGTGGTATGATGAGAACAGAACAAAAGCTCTTTCAATAAATCTCGATGGAAACTATGGTTTTGACGATGATAAATTGCGCTTAACCGGAAGTATTTCTAAACGTTTCAATCGCTTAAAGCGAAATACAATAAGTCTTTCCGGTGGAAAAAGGGTACAGCAATTTAATACTTCTGAACCCATTTCACCACTCATAAATACGATTAGCAGTCTGTTTTTTGAACGCAATTTCTTAAAAGCGTATGACCTCACCTATGCGCGAATTAATTACAGTCAGGAACTTTTTAATGGCTTGAGTTTTTGGGCGGGTCTGGGTTATGAAGAACGACAACCGCTTTTCAATCAATCAGACCAAGTCACTATAAGAAATGAAGGTGTTTCTTATACCTCAAACAATCCGTTGGCGCCGGATGATTTTGAAAATGCCGCTATTGATTCGCATGACATTTGGACATCCAGTCTTGCTGTTACCATACGCTTTGGTCAAAAATATATGACTTATCCCGATGGCAAGTTCAATATCACCAATAGTGATTATCCTGCCATCAATCTCTTTCATACAAAGGGGTTTGCAGCATCAAACAGTGACTACAACTTTGATCAATTGCATCTTAGGGTTTTTCAGTCTATCAATTTAAAAAACAAAGGGCGATTGAGTTACAACTTAAAAACCGGCACCTTTTTAAACGGTGATGATATCTCTTTTGCAGATTACCAACATTTTAATGGAAACCAAACACGAGTTGGAACTTCCTTTATGTACACCAATGTGTTTAATTTACTTCCCTATTATGCATTAAGTACAAATGGCAGTTATTTTGAGGGTCATTTAGAACACGACTTTAAAGGGTTTATATTAGGAAAGCTTCCTTTAATTAACAAACTCAACTACAATCTGGTTGCGGGAGCTCATTTTTTAAGCACCGAAAACAATAAGGCTTATACTGAGGTCTCAATTGGAATGGATAATTTGGGATTTGGAAAATTTCGGTTTTTAAGACTGGATTATGTACACTCCTTTTTTGAGGGAGGAGATAAAGGTGCCTTTATTTTTGGATTGAAGTTTTTGAATATTATTGATTAAAACGGATTTACTGACTTGCACCTATTTAATGATGGGTGCTAAATCAATTTTTATCCTCCAAAAGCGGCACAAACCGAAACTCGCCAAACTCTTTTTTCTCAAACTCTTTTTCAGAAGTTCTGGTATATACAGTCATTATTTGTATATCATCTCCCACAGGAATCACCAGCTTCCCTCCCACTTTGAGTTGTTCCATTAGGGGTTTGGGCACAAAAGGCGCTCCGGCAGTTACCACAATTCCATCATATGGAGCAAATTCGGGCAAGCCTTTGTAACCATCACCAAAAACCATTTTCTTAGGTCGGTAGCCAATTTTTGGCAGAAATAGATTTGTTTTTTTAAACAACTCCCGTTGCCGTTCAATCGTATAAACCACAACGCCCATTTCAAGAAGCACTGCAGCCTGGTAGCCGCTTCCGGTGCCAATTTCTAAAACAACATCACCCTTTTTCACATTGAGCAATTCAGTTTGTCTTGCCACGGTATAGGGCTGAGAAATGGTTTGGTCTGCACCAATGGGAAACGGCTTATCCTCGTAAGCATGATCCTCAAACCCGGAGTCCATAAATAAATGCCGGGGGATTTTACCTATTGCCTTCAAAACGATTTCATTTTGAATGCCTTTGGCTTTTATTAATTTAACGAGTTGTTGTCGTTTTCCTTGATGTCTTAAAGTGTCTTTCAATTTGGTTAATTGTTTAATCTATTTCAAATTTATTGTTTAAAAATTTGGTATTCCATTTTGATTTTGGATTGTATTTTAAAAATCCGTTATTGACTTCCAGCGGGGCATTGATGTTGTTTGTATATAAACTTCCTGTTCCTAAACCCTGTGGCAAGTTACTATTTTTTGTAAAAGTATATTGAGCAATGGCATTCAAACCTACATTGCTTTCCAGTGCTGAAGTAATCCACCAGCCACAATTTTGATTTTCAGCGAGTTCAATCCAGGTATCGCTTGCGCGAAAGCCACCAATCAAACTTGGTTTTAAAATAATATACTGGGGTTTTATGGTTTGCAGGAGTTTGTTTTTGTTTGATTCTTGAAAAACCCCAATGAGTTCTTCGTCCAATGCGATGGGTAGAGGTGTCTGTTCACAGAGTTTCGCCATCGTTTCCCATTGTCCCGCTTTGATGGGTTGTTCAATGGAGTGTAACTGCAGGTCTGAAAGTCGTTTGAGTTTTTCCAAAGCTTCCTTTGTTGAAAAAGCACCATTGGCGTCCACACGCAATTCAATTTCAGTAGCCGAAAACTGGTTTCTAATGGCTTTGAGTAATTCCATTTCAGTTTCAAAATCGATCGCACCAATTTTCATTTTGATACATTTAAAACCCGACGCGATTTTTTCTTTAATCTGTGAGTTCATAAACTCCTTATCACCCATCCATACTAGACCGTTTATAGGAATTGAGGCATTGCCTTCAGTAAATTTTGAGGGAAATAATTCAAAAGGATTATTTTCTTTAAAAGAAAGAAAAGCGCTCTCGACCCCTATTTGTATGGATGGAAATTCTGTTAAGTCTGAAAGAAGCGCTTCCTCTCCCCGATACAAATTTTCACAGACCCAATGTAACCTGTCTTCATAATCGGGTCGGTCATCGAAACTGAAGCCTTTTAAAAGACCACATTCACCTATGCCCGTTTTGTTTCCGTCTTTAATGATTAAAAACCAGGTTTCTTTGGTACGCAAGACACCACGAGATGTACCGCTGGGGCGTTTGAATTTTAAGGTGTGTTTTTTGTATGTTGCTTTCATTATTTGATAGGGAGACTTGGTGATAGGGAGACAGGGTGAGGGGGAGAAAAGGAGAATGGTAGCATTTTTCTATTTATTTTTTGCTAAGAGTCCATTGTTGTGGATTGAATATCATTTTAACAAGTATTGCCAGAATGTGGTCATATTTTGCATAAAGCTCATTATAAATTTCTTCATTTATATACTTACAGGCAAATGAGTAGTCTAACCAAACCTGCGTTTCAGCAGCTTCTCCTTCAGAATCTGATAATTTAGCTACAAATGATTTTTCATACCTTCTCTTTCGCCAGGCCTCAGCAATATTACCAGAAACTGACCTTGAAGATCTTCTAATTTGATCTGTTAATGAATATTTTTCCTCAGAAGGGAATGATTTCGAGATTTCAAAAATTAGCATTGCAGTTTCAAAAGATAACTGAAAAACTTTTAATTCTTTGTGAGAAATAATTTTACTCATAAACAAACTATTTTTTATAAATTACTAATTCACCCTGTCTCCAAGTCTCCCCATCACCAAGTCGTCAAATCAAAGCTCAATACTTTCTCCAATATCAAGCAACATCAAATCTTTCCCTGCATCATAAAACTTGCGTTTGGCTTCTTCGTGATCGATTTCGATATAACCAAAAGTATCATAATGACAACCTATTATTTTATCACATTCTATAAAATTGGAGGCGATGATGGCATCCTCTACACCCATTGTAAAATTATCGCCAATTGGTAAAATGGCAATATCAAGTTTGGTGTGCATCGGGATGAGTTTCATATCCATTGTGAGTGCTGTATCGCCGGCAATGTAGATATTTTTATGTTCGCCTTCAATCACAAATCCGCCGGGCTGTCCTCCATAACTTCCGTCCGGAAAAGAGCTGGTGTGAATAGCATTGACATATTTTACTTTTCCGAAATCAAATTCCCAGCTGCCACCGTGGTTCATGGGGTGTACAGTAATGCCTTTGTTTTCATAATGTGTGGTGATTTCAAAATTGCTTACAATCACAGCTCCTGTGTTTTTTGCGATGGTTTCAGCATCAAGCGTGTGGTCTTGATGTGCATGGGTGAGCAGAATATAATCTGCTTTTAGGTCATTGATATTTATTGTTCCATTTACTAAGGGGCTTCCGCTAATAAAGGGGTCAACGAGAATATGTTTTCCTTTAATTTCGATTGCAAAACTGTTGTGTCCAAAGTATTTGATTTTCATCTTTAAGGTTTTTATGTTTACGTTTTAAAGATACTAAAATCAGAAGGGAGAAGTCTAAAAATTGTTTTAAAAAATGGCGATTCCAAAAAATAAGACTGAAAAGAAGAAGGTGCTCAAGGCAACTTTTTTTAGCTCAGAATCGAGGGCTGCCGGGTTTCTGTTCATCACAACAACACTATAGTGCTTTAGCAGAGGAAGAAAAGCAAACAAAGGTAAAAACTGCCACCACACAACACCTGAAAAATAGAAATACAAAAAAGCCGCAGTATAAGCCCCAAGTAATAAAAAAGCATGGTATTTTTTTGCGTTTTTTTCCCCCAGTAGTACCGGAATGGTTATTTTATTAACCTTCGCATCAGAAATGCGGTCTCTCATATTATTTAAGTTTAAGACAGATGTGCTTAACAATCCAATGGATATTGCCGGTAAAAGCATTAGAAATGAAAGTTGCTGAACATGCAAAAAGTAACTTCCCAATACGGAAAGAAGACCAAAGAAAACAAAGACAAACACATCACCCATCGCCCGGTAACCATACGCATTCACCCCC
The DNA here is from genome assembly GCA_024742935.1 of Flavobacteriaceae bacterium. Taxonomy (GTDB): domain Bacteria; phylum Bacteroidota; class Bacteroidia; order Flavobacteriales; family Flavobacteriaceae; genus Planktosalinus. The sequence goes on along the minus strand of JANSXN010000023.1, from coordinate 27,608 downwards.
ACTGTGTATTTAATTGCGGCAATAATAGCGGCAATACCCAAAAGCAAGAATAAAACGATGTATCCAAGATTTTCAGTTCCAAATGACCTGTAAATCAACAACACGGTAACAACAAGCGTGAGGATAATTGTTATCACCATTCCCTTTTTGAGTTCGGTTTCTGTGAGCAAGCCACTTTGCAGTGCTCGTTTGGGTCCCACCCGCTCATCATTATCGGTTCCTTTTACACCATCTCCATAATCGTTTGCAAAGTTTGATAGCACTTGAAAGCCTAGTGTGGTAAGCAATGCCAAAATAAAGATGGGAAGTTCAAATGCGTTTTCTCGAAATGCCAGAGCAGATCCCACTATAATACCGGAGAATGATAAGGGGAGTGTGCGTAAACGGGCAGCATTGAGCCAGGCTTTGGTTTTTGACATACTAAAAATTCAAGTACAATATTAATTAAATAAAATCATTTAGTTAAAAATCTCGACAAGAAGTTCTTTCAACAAATCACCATCATTCACCCCGGCGGCACCCACTCCTTTACTTTTCATATCTGTTTGCCGAAGAGCTGCCAAAATCCCACTCACCTTTTTCATGGGGTAATTTTTTGCAGCCAGTTGATACTCTTTTACAAAATAAGGGTTTAAACCTAACTCTTTTGCTGCATTGTTTTTATTAGGCAAAGCGTGGTATTTTAATACTTTGGAGAAAAAACTGTAAAGCAAAGCCACGGTCATCACCAGTGGGTTGTCTTTAGGGTTTTGAGCAAAGTAGTTAATTATTCTGAAAGCCTTGTTGATGTCTTTACTTCCAAGGGCATTTTGCAATTCAAAATTGTTAAAATCTTTGCTAATTCCAATGTTTTGTTCGATTAATTCAGGTGTAATTAGCTGTTCGGGTTTTAGGATTTGGGTGAGTTTATCGAGTTCGTTGGAAATTTTACTCAAATCATTTCCAAGAAATTCAACAAGCATTTCGGCTGCCTTTGGCGAAATCTGATATCCTTTGGAAGCCAATGCCTTTGAAATCCAGGGAGCAACTTTGTTTTCATATAATTTTTTTTCATCAAGAATCACCCCCTTTGCTTTAATTGTTTTATAAAGCGTTTTTCGTTTATCAATTTTCTTGTATTTATAACAAATCACGAGTACAGTAGTGAGTTGGGGGTTTTTACAATAGGCTTCGAGATTATCTATAGTTCGGGCTAATTCTTGTGCTTCTTTCACAATAATCACCTGGCGTTCTGCCATCATTGGGTAGCGCTTTGCGTGGCTCACAATGTCGTCTATTGATACATCACGTCCATACAGCACCATCTGGTTAAAAGCCTTTTCATCCTCTGTGAGAAGGTTTTTTTCGATATAATCTGAAAGAAAATCAATAAAGTAGGGTTCTTCACCTGTAAGTAAGTAAATGGGTTGTATTTTTCCTGATTTTATTTGATTTACAATGTGTTTTACTTCTTCCATTCAAAAAAAATTATGACTTTTGTGGTATGCAGCAACTTGATTTCCCCAAGTACAACTTTCGATTCAAAAGTAGCGAAAATAAAATTTCCATCTTTGATGAAATACGTAAAAAGTTTGTCATTCTCACTCCCGAAGAATGGGTGCGCCAACACGTAGTTCAATTTTTAATTTGTGAAAAACACTTTCCAAAAGGTCATATCAATGTTGAAAAAGAACTGGTCTTGAATCAAACCAGAAAACGCTATGATGCTGTGATTTATAATAAAGACGGAAGTATTTTTTTGGTAGTAGAGTGTAAAGCTCCCCAAATAACTATCTCTCAGGATACTTTTGATCAAATTGCGCGTTATAATTTAAGTTTGAATGCCACATATTTAATGGTTACTAATGGGCTTCATCACTATTATTGCCAACTGGATTATGAAAATGAAAAGTATCGGTTTTTAAAGGAAATTCCGGGTTATGAAGAGTTGAAATGATAAATATGATGTGCAAAACAACCATCTTACTATCTTTACATAAATGAAAACAGCCGTTGTCATATTAAACTGGAATGGAAAAAAACTATTGGAGGAGTTTCTCCCAAGTGTTGTTTTACATTCTAAAGATGAAGCTGAAATTTATATTGTTGACAATGCATCAACAGATGATTCCATTTATTTTTTAGAAAAAACCTATCCTGAATTAAAAATTATACAGAATCAAAAAAACGGTGGCTATGCAAAAGGGTATAATGAGGGTTTGAAAAACATCGAAGCCGATTTGTATGTTTTGCTCAACTCAGATGTTGAAGTTACTGAAAACTGGCTACCTCCACTTGTTGAGCAGTTTAAAAACAATCCTCAGATAGCTGCTGCACAACCCAAAATCCTAGACTATAAAAACAAGTCTTATTTTGAATATGCCGGTGCTGCGGGTGGGTTTATAGATAAGTTTGGATATCCATATTGTCGCGGAAGAATCTTTAATACACTTGAAAAAGACCAAGGACAATATGATGGGGTTTCTGAAATTTTCTGGGCCAGTGGTGCTTGTTTGTTTGTAAGAAGCAACGCTTTTTTTGAAACGGGGGGATTTGATGAGGATTATTTTGCGCATCAGGAAGAAATTGACTTGTGCTGGCGATTATTTAATTTAGGCTATAAAGCGGTTTGCGTTAACCAATCAAAAGTTTATCATTTGGGAGGTGGAACGCTTAAAAATACAAACCCAAAAAAAACATATTTAAACTTTAGAAACTCTCTTTTTAATCTTTTAAAAAATGCTCCTAAGTCAAAAGTTACTGGACGTATTTTTGTTAGAATGTTGCTTGATGGAGTAGCGGGAATTCAATTTGTACTCAATTTTAAACTATCTCATTTCATAGCCGTTTTGAGAGCCCACCTTAGTTTTTACACAAAACTCAGAAAAACACTTCAAAAACGCGCGAATACCTCGAAAAAAGAAAGCTATTATCGTCATAAATCCATAGTTTTTTCGTATTTTGTTAAACAAATTAAATCATTTAACAATCTTTAAAACAACATACCTAAATTATTGTTAAGGTTCTAAAATATGGCTCAATATTTGATAATTTTGTAATCAATTTAACTTTATAAAACCAATAACTATGAAAAAAATAATCGTATTCGGAAGTGTCGTTGCACTTCTTTTTTCTTCTTGTGTATCTCAAAAAAAGTACACAGAATTAGAAAACCAACACAAAAACACCCAGGATCTTCTTAACAGTGCAACTGTAAAGCTAAACAGTTGTCTTGAAGAAAGAGCTGCTTTACAAGCCAAAGCAAATTCTTTAGAAAGTCAAGTAGCTTCACTCAATGCTACAAACAAAGATTTGATAAGAAGTATTGGCGACTTTACTGATTTGACAAAAAAAGGTGCTGAAAACCTTCAAAAATCACTTCAAAGTCTTCAAGAGAAAGATTTAACCATCAGAAAATTACAGGATGCCGTTAACAGAAGAGACTCTGTAAACCTTGCCTTGGTTCAAAGCTTAAAAGGTGCCGTAGGTAATATGGATGACTCTGACATTGAAATAAGTGTTGAAAAAGGTGTAGTTTTTGTAAACATTTCTGATAAACTTTTATTCTCCAGCGGTAGTTACAATCTTACCAGCCGGGCTAAAGAAGTGCTAGGAAAAGTAGCTCTAGTGGTTAAAAACAAGCCTGATTTTGAGTTCCTAGTTGAAGGTCACACAGATAATGTACCCATCAGCAGACCCGGAATTCAAGACAACTGGGACTTAAGTGTTCTTAGAGCAACAGCTGTTGTAAGAACGCTACAAAATGATTTTGGTGTTGACCCTGCGAGAATGACTGCCGGTGGTAGAGGTGAATATGTGCCTGTAGCCAGCAACGCAACTGCAGATGGTAAAGCAAAAAACAGAAGAACCAGAATCGTTGTATTACCAAAATTAGAACAATTCTATGAAATGATTGAGGAAGGTTTAAAAGACCCTGCTATCAACTAATTCTGAGTAGAATAAAATTTGAAAGAGTCCGGTTTATCCGGACTTTTTTTATATCTCCAAACTTCCTTTTCCCTCTCTTATCAAAACCGGTTCACCTTGAGTCAAATCTATTACGGTTGAAGGGATATTTCCTCCATAGCCTCCATCAATAACAATATCAACAAGGTTTTCCCACTTTTCAAAAATCAATTCAGGGTCTGTGGTGTATTCTATCACCTCATCTTCGTCTCTTATTGAAGTTGAAATGATGGGGTTTCCCAATTCGCTTACAATTGCTCTGGCAATATTGTTGTCCGGAACCCTTAACCCTACTGTTTTCTTCTTTTTAAAAACGGAAGGCATGTTGTTATTACCCTCTAAAATAAATGTATATGGCCCCGGTAAGGAGCGTTTTAATATTTTAAAAGTTGCTGTATCCATTTGTTTCACATAATCTGAAACATTACTTAAACTTTCGCATACGAATGAAAAGTTAGCTTTCTCCAGTTTCACACCTCTAATTTGTGCAATTCTATCCAAAGCTCTGTTGTTGTTTATGTCACAGCCCAAACCATAAACCGTATCTGTGGGATAAATAATAATACCGCCATTCCGAAGTACTTTCACAACCTCTGTGATTTGCTTTTCATTGGGGTTTTCCTCATAAAGTTTTATTAGCTTAGCCATTCTTTTGTGTTTTTAAATAACATAAAATACAAAGTTATTCGTTTAAAGATAAACTAATTGCCCTCAATGAAAAAATATCTTGTTTTATTTCTAATACTTTCATTTGTAACATTTTCCTGCAGTACAGATGAAGAAACTTCTAGCGATGAACCAAATGAAGTGTTGGAAGAAGAAACACGACTTAATGTTTCTTATGGAGCACATCCGCGTCAAGTCTATGATTTATACCTGCCGGAAGGACGTTCAAATGATAAAACAAAAGTGATTGTATTGGTTCACGGGGGTGGATGGACATCAGGTGATAAGAGTGATATGAGTCAATTTGTTAGCTTTTTAAGAGACAATCACCCAGATTATGCGATAGCCAACATCAACTATGTACTAGCTGAAATTGGTGTTCCTGCATTTCCCAACCAGTTTTTAGACTTAGGTAGGGTCATTTCTCAATTAACAACTCAACAAAATGATCTGCAAATTCAGCCTCAGTTTGGTTTGGTTGGTACCAGTGCCGGTGCACATATTTCGCTTATGTATGATTATGTTTATGATACCAATTCACAAATAAAATTTGTAGCAGATATTGTGGGCCCCACAGATTTTACAGACCCTTTTTACTCAAACGACCCAAATTTTCCATTAGCATTGCAATTACTTACAGATGAAAGTGCCTTCCCTGCAGGAACAGACTTTGCGGTAGCACTGAGTCCGGCGCTTCAGGTTTCGGCATCCAGTTCACCAACTATTCTATTTTATGGGGATCAAGACCCACTTGTGCCCTTAACGAACGGTCAATCACTGGCTTCTGCATTAAATGCTGCAGGTATTATAAATTCGTTTACTGTATATGAAGGAGGTCATGGTGATGACTGGAGCCCCGCAGATGTATTGGATCTACAGCAAAAATTGGAGAGTTTTATTTTAACGCACCTTCCCATAGAATAAATTTTAACTATTCTTAGCTTTAAAACTCGATGCTTTTTCTGTTATATAAGAGATTGAGGCTCCAAAAGTGGCTATCCCACAAACAATTAAAATAAAAGTGATTAACTTCCCAATGTTAGTTACCGGATAAAAATCGCCATAGCCCACTGTTGTGATAGTAATAAAACTCCACCACAAGGCATCTTCTGCAGTGGTGATATTCCCCACATCTTTTTCAACATACAAGACTGCTGTAGTAGATATCACTAGTATAGTAAATGCACAAAATACTACAAATCCATATAATGACGCTGATTTGTTTTTCAACACAAACGCAATGAGTAGTTTAATGGATTTAATGATTCTGAAAATCCTGAAAATTCTAAAGATGCGAATGAATCGGAACTCAGCCACCAGCGGAATTGAAGACAACAAATCAAGCCAACCCACTGTATAAAAATAACGCCATTTATTTTTTGACTGAACTAATTGACTAAGAAAGTCATACATAAAAATCAAACACAATATAAAATCAAAGTATTCAATCAATCGATACACTTCAGAATCTGTGGGAATAAAAAAGAGCAATGACAGCAAAAGGATGCTGAATATTGACAGCAACATGATGATGATATTGGAAACACTCATATCAATTATTTAGTTTTCTAAAATAGTCAATTTTGCAAAACGTAACAATAGCTTTTTTAGACCTCCATTTTCAAAGTTTATCTCTGCTTTTTTATCGGCTCCTACTCCTTCAAAATTGATGATTTTTCCTTTCCCAAAACGCATATGCTCAACGAGTGATCCTATTTTTAAATTGCTATCAACCATGCCCTTGCTTTGTGATGAAGAGTTTACAGGTCTTAACCGACGTAATTTTTTCAGTTGATCCTCACTTGGGCCTCTTGGAGGTGTACCATTAGAGGGTTTTCGGAGGCGTAGTTTGCTTTTGTCTATTTCATCAAAAATATCAGCATCCAGTAAAGGTTTGTACTTGTTTTCAGTAAGGGGTGTTAGGTATTCAAGGTATTGTTCATCAATTTCTTCAATAAAACGGCTGGGTTCGGCATCTATCAATTTTCCCCATCGGTACCTGGTTTGCGCATAGGTGAGATAGGCTTGTTTTTCGGCCCTGGTTATGGCTACATAAAACAATCGTCTTTCTTCTTCCAGTTCAGCTCGGGTATTCATGCTCATTCCACTGGGGAAAAGGTCTTCTTCAAGTCCCACGATATAAACATAAGGAAACTCAAGCCCTTTGGCAAGGTGAATGGTCATTAAGGCAACACGGTCTTCATCACCTTTGTCATTATCGAGGTCTGTTGCTAAAGCGACATCTTCCAAAAATTCAGCCAGTGAACCTGTGGCTTCATCCAGTTCTTTTTGTTCTTCCACAAAATCCCGAAGACCGTTCAAGAGCTCTTCAATATTTTCAATGCGTGCAATTCCCTCGGGTGTGGCATCTTTTTTTAGTTCCTGAACCAAACCTGTTTTTTTAACAACGTGTTCTGCAATTTCAAAAGCATTGTAATTTTGGTTTAAAACCTGAAAACTTTTAATAGTTGTGACAAAATCCTGAAGTTTCCCTTTTGTGCCGCTATTTATTTTCAAATCAATTTTATCCAGATGTTCCATTACTTCAAAAATGGAACGTTTGTAATGATTTGCAGCAACAATTAATTTTTCAATTGTTGTATTCCCGATTCCTCTTGCCGGATAATTAATGACTCGTTTGAGTGCTTCTTCATCTTTTGGGTTTAAAATAAGACGCAAATAAGAAATGACATCTTTTATTTCCTTGCGTTGGTAAAAACTTAAACCGCCATAAATTCGATAGGGAATGTCTTTTTTTCTTAAGGCATCTTCCATTGCTCTGGACTGGGCATTTGTGCGGTATAAGATAGCAAAGTCGCCATTTTTAAGTTGGTGGTTCATTTTATTTTCAAAAATTGAACTCGCAACAAATCGTCCTTCATCACCATCTGTCATCGTACGGTTAACAAAAATTTTTGGACCAGACTCATTGTCTGTCCAAACAATTTTATCCAGTTTCGTTTTGTTTTTATCAATGATGGAGTTTGCTGCTTCAACTATGTTTTTAGTAGACCGGTAATTTTGCTCAAGGCGAAATACTTTCACATCATCATAATCCCTTTGAAAATTAAGAATGTTGTTGATGTTTGCACCACGAAAAGCATAAATGCTTTGGGCATCATCGCCTACCACACAAATATTTTGAAAGCGGTCTGAAAGCGCTCTTACAATCAAATACTGGCTGTGGTTTGTGTCTTGATACTCATCAACCAGAATGTACCTGAATCGGTTTTGATATTTTGCTAACACATCCGGAAATCGGGTAAGCAATTCATTGGTTTTCAAAAGCAAATCGTCAAAGTCCATAGCGCCGGCTTTAAAACATTTGGCAACATAGTCTTTATAAATATCACCCAATCTGGGCATTTTAGCCATAGCATCTGCCTCCATTAACTCTGGATTATTGAAATAGGCCTTTACGGTAATTAAGCTATTTTTATAGGAGGAAATTCTAGAATAGACCTGTTTGTATTTATAAACGTCTTTATCTAGGTTCATTTCTTTTATAATCGCTCTTATTACACTTTGAGAGTCTTGGGTGTCATAAATTGTAAAGTTTGAGGGATAGCCCAGACGCTCAGCTTCAATGCGTAAAATTTTAGCAAATACAGAGTGAAAAGTTCCCATCCAGAGGTTTTTTGCTTCACTGGCTCCTACAATTTCAGCGATACGTTTTTTCATTTCTCGAGCAGCCTTATTGGTAAAAGTGAGTGCTAAAATGCTAAAAGCATCTACATCTTGCTCCATTAAATGAGCAATGCGATAGGTAAGCACACGAGTCTTTCCTGAACCGGCACCGGCAATAACAATCATGGCACCGTCTTTTTGCAAAACAGGTGCCAATTGAGCTTCATTTAATTGTTTTAAGTAGTGTTGCAAGAGATTTATTTTATGCTGTGAAAATAACAAATCAAGGATTAAAAATCACATTTAATCCTTATAAATTACAAACAAAAAATGGACGTTGTAAAATTTATATTTATCTTTAAAAATTAAATCTACAATTCATTCTATGCGATTATTAACCAGTATTCTCATTTGTCTTTTTGCTTTTCAAACTCAAAGTCAGGTACTCCCATCAATTGAAAGTTTCGGTCCGGTTTTTACAATTAAAAATCCAGATTATAAAACAGATACTTCTCAAACTTTCAAAGCAGTTTTTGATGTTGGCAGAGCCTTTGACGATACTGAAAAGACAAACAAACTTCTGGAGAGTGCGGCTAGATTCATCAGGTTGCACCGAGAGGCAGGCGTTCCAATAAATAAAATACAAGTAGCGTTGGTTATTCACGGTAGTGCCATTTTTGATTTACTAAATCACGTAGACTATCAATCACACCGGACAAGCAAAGACCCATTTAACCCAAATTATGAACTTATAACTGCACTAGCCCAAGAAGGTGTGGAAATTATTTTATGTGGTCAAACAGCTTCGTTCAGAAAAATTGATAGAACACAGTTACATCCTGATGTAAAAATAGCATTGTCGGCGATGACTGCATTGGTTCAGTTACAAAATGAAGGATTTCGTCTCATTAATTTTTAACCTCTTTAAAATGAAAAAAACTCTTTTTATTTCAGCATTTTTAATAACAATTGCCAGCTTTGCCCAAATGGACACCAGCTTGCTCAAAGACATTGAAAGCATTGAACAGAAAGTCATTGACTGGCGGCATTATTTTCATCAAAATCCTGAACTATCCAATAGGGAGTTCAATACCGCTAAAAAAATTGCAGATCACCTTGAAAGTTTAGGTCTTGAAGTTCAAACGGGTGTTGCCCACACAGGGGTTGTTGCTTTACTAAAGGGGGACACGCCCGGAAAGGTAGTTGCACTCAGGGCAGATATTGATGCTTTACCGGTCACTGAGCGCAATGATTTACCTTTCAAAAGCACAGTTACCACAACTTTTTTAGGTACTGAAACCGGTGTGATGCACGCCTGCGGTCACGATACACACACGGCAATTTTAATGGGTGTAGCCGAAGTATTGACTAAAAATAAGCATTTATTGAAAGGAAGTGTAAAGTTTATCTTTCAGCCGGCTGAAGAAGGACCGCCACCGGGAGAAGAAGGAGGAGCAAAATTGATGATTAAAGAAGGTGTTCTTAAGAATCCCGCTGTGGATGTGATATTTGGTTTACACATAAATTCCAGTACACCGGTAGGAACAATTCGTTACAAACCCGGCGGTACTATGGCTGCTGTGGAGCGCTTTGTAATTGATGTTAAAGGAAAAGGAACTCACGGTTCTGCACCGTGGACCGGTGTGGATCCCATACTAATTTCAGCAAAAATTATTGATGGTCTTCAAACTATCATTAGTAGAGAGTCTCCTTTAGTAAAAGAACCTGCTGTTATCACAGTAGGAAAAATAACTGCCGGAACGCGCTTTAATATTATCCCTGAAAGTGCAGAAATGATTGGAACCGTAAGAACGTTAGATCCAGAAATGCGCGATATGATTATTAAAAGAATGAACGAGATGGTTCCTGCCATTGCTAAAGCCTTTGGTGGTGATGCCACAATTAGTTTTCAAAATAACACTGCAATAACCTTTAATGACCTTGAATTAACTGCACAAATGATACCAACATTACAGGCAATTGCCGGAGAAGAAAATGTCGAATTAGTCAAAGCTTCAACCGGTGGTGAGGATTTCTCTTTTTTCCAACAAGAAGTCCCAGGATTGTATTATTTTCTCGGCGGAATGACTCCCGGAAATACAACTCCTTACCCACATCACACACCTGACTTTTTAATTGATGACGACGGAATGCTTTTAGGCGTCAAGTCGCTCTCTCAATTAACTCTTGATTATTTAAATGCAAATTAACTTATGGATGGAGTGTTCAATATTTTAAGTTCTATTCCCTGGTGGGGATGGCTACTTTTGGTCATAACTGTCGTTTTTATCAGAGATGTTTTTGTTCAAAAACGTTATTCGGTATTGCACAACTTCCCTATTATAGGTCATTTGCGTTATTTTCTCATTGGCATTGGTCCTGAAATAAGACAGTATTTGGTAGCGGGCAATCGCGAAGAAAGACCTTTTAATCGCATTGAACGCAACTGGATTTACAATTCGTCCCGTAGGGAAAATAATTATGAAGCCTTTGGAACTGATACCGATATTTATGCACACCAGCATATTTTCATCAACAATGCGATGATTCCTTATAAGTTGGAAAAAAATCATCCAAACGTTAAAAACCCCAGTTTTGTTCCCTGTGCTAAAGTTATGGGGCTTCACAATCAACGTAAAAAACCCTATCGCCCGGCTTCCATAATAAATGTATCTGCTATGAGTTTTGGAGCACTTTCGGCGAAAGCTATAGAATCTCTCAATATAGGTTGTAAAAAAGCGGATGCCTATCACAATACTGGCGAGGGTGGCTTGTCACCCTATCACAGTAACGGGGCCGATATTATTTTCCATTTTGGAACAGGATATTTTGGAGTGAGAGATAAAGAGGGTAATTTCTCTATGGAACTATTGGTTGAATTGGTAAACAAAAACCCTTTTGTGAAAGCCATTGAGGTAAAACTGTCACAAGGAGCCAAGCCCGGAAAAGGAGGTGTATTACCCGGAGCAAAGATTTCACCTGAAATTGCAAAAATAAGAGGTGTTGAAGTGGGTAAAGATGTTTTGTCTCCTCCCAATCATACTGCTTTTAGTACTGTTCCAGAGTTGATGAATTTTATTGAAGAAATTGCTGAAGCTACCGGATTGCCGGTGGGTGTAAAAGCTGCTATTGGCAAACTAGAACAATGGGAGGAGCTTGCAGATATCATGATTAAAACCGGAAAAGGACCCGATTTTATTACTGTTGATGGCGGTGAAGGTGGAACGGGAGCTGCACCACCCAGTTTTGCAGACCATGTATCACTACCTTTTGTTTATGGTTTTTCAGAACTGTATAAAGTATTTCAAAAAAGAAAGCTCACCCATCGAATTGTTTTTATCGGAAGTGGAAAATTGGGCTTTCCGGGAGTGGCTGCTATGGCATTTGGTATGGGGGTTGATGTGATAAACGTAGCTCGTGAAGCGATGATGAGTATTGGATGCATACAGGCGCAACTTTGTCATACAAACCGATGTCCCAGCGGAGTTGCAACTCAAAAAAAGTGGTTGCAAAATGGAATTCACGTACCCTTGAAGTCTGATATGGCCTTTCAGTATTTCAAGACATTTAAAAAGGAGCTTTTGGAAATTACTCATGCCAGTGGCTATGAGCATCCCTGTCAATTTACTATGGATGATATTGAAGTAAATGCAGATGACATCAATATTTCATCAAATATGAAAACCAACAACCCAGTGGATTGTTGGTTTGGATTTATCAAAAAAGTGAATGATTATTTTTTCAATAATTTGAATGTTTGAGTTTGATTATTGATTCCGGTAACAGAAACAAAATAGATTCCCGTTTTAATGTCACCCACAAACAATCGGTTAGAGGAGTCAAGAGGCTTTGACTGTAAAACAATCCTGCCTGTTGAATCTACAACTTGCACAAAAACAATCTGATCTCCAGTTAAGTATATATAGTCTGATGCCGGATTTGGATATAATTTTATATCCAAAATTTGATTGCTCCCAACAGATAAACTTGGGTCACAACTTGCCTGTGTAATAGTTGGAGATTGGAAATTTAAAGTTAGAAGATTGTCCATAATTGGCATAGTTCCGGAAGAAACAGTTGTAATGGGTAAAATAGAGCCTAAGGTGCTGGAGTTAAATTGCAAAGGCAAATTATCACATACGTTTCTATTCAAATTATCTATTTTAAACAATTCAATATTACCATAATTGGTAGCGTCAAGACGGTATCCCAATGCCATATAATTTGTGACACCACTGTTTAATACATTTAGCATTGCCATATCTGGATAAAACATTAAAGGCATTTGACCATTCCAGAAATTATATTCATCCCCTATGGGTTCTACAAATGGCAAAAGATATTGATAGCTATCCCCAGATTGAATTCCAGTTGATTTATCAAATTCATAAATAAAAGGGTTTGACTGATCAAAACCAGTTCCGTTAAAAAAGTCTCTTCTATACCCCATGATTACCAGATTATTTGGGTTTGAAACTGATCTAAGTAAAGAAAAACCATAAAAGTCAAGTTCAAAATTCACCTCATTGGCCTCCCAGGACTTAGCAGTAATAATCGCTCCGTTAGCATTATTCAGAACTGTTATTCCAAAATTGTGTAACACAGAATAATTTGTAAGCATAAAGATCTCATTTGTACTTAAGTCATAATAAGCATCAACACTAATGTCTGATGAGTTTCCTCTTATATAACTAGCATCCCATTGAAAGTTGCCTTCAAAGTCAATTTTATGCGCCAAAACCCCCTGTTGCGAGAGTCCAATGCTGTTTTCTCCTGTGACACTTCCTGTTAATAAAAGCCCGTCATTTGTCTCTACAATACCATTTATAAAATCAAAATCCTGAGCACTACCTGGAACGATAGATTCCAGCTCTTTTGACCATAAGGTATTTAAATTAATATCTGTGCGAAAAATAAAGCCGGCATTTAAAGGACAACTTACATTGATTGAATAACAAGTACCAAAAAATCCAGTCACAACTAGTCCCGGGTTTGAAAGTCCGTCATTATTAGCATCACTTTCAGAAAAAATAATTTTTAGCCCTCTTGAGTTGAAATTTGGTGATACCATATCATAAAACTTTGAGTCTAGTACATTACCTGAGAATGCTTCAATTTTTGCAATAAAGGTTCTTTTAGTTCCAGCAATATCAATAGAGCCCGTTACAAAAACCAGATCAAAATAGTTCACAATATCAAACAATCGAGCATTTTGAAGAGTTGTGTTTTCATAGGTTTTAGTCCAAATTAATACACCGTTTTCATCCACTCTTTTCAATGTAGGTTCTGAAATGGGTGCTGATGGATGAAACAAGTTGCTTGCAATGATAATGTCATTTGAACCATCATCAACTGGAGCAATGTTTAAGTTGTTAAAATGTTTTTGAGGTGTTCCAAAGTTTTTTTGGAGTAATTGGCTGCTTGCAGATATTGTTATTAATAAACTTGCAATTAAAAATAATTTTGTTTTCATAATAAATGTTTTAAAAGGTTATTTTCTTTATATCCAATCACCTTTAAATTTGTTACCCCCGTTCTGTATTTTATTTTAAAAAGGTTATTTTAGCATCTTTAATATTTACTATGGAAGACATCACTCTAATACTTAGTTACCTCGCTTATTTATTACCCGCTATAGTAGTTGGGTTAGTTTCTTATTTTTTCTTTAAAGGTCATACAGCCAATGAAGAAGGTAGACGCCGCTTTGTGCTTCAAAAAGATGCACAAAAAAACATGTTGCCCTTGCGATTACAAGCTTATGAACGCTTTACTTTATTTTTAGAACGAATCGCTCCCAACAAACTAATGGTGAGAATAACCCCATTTTCTGAAGATGTTGAAGAGTATGAAAAGCTCCTAACGAGAAATATAGAGCAAGAATTTGAACACAATATAGCACAGCAAATCTATGTTACAAATGATTGCTGGAATATGATTAATGCTGCTAAAAATGCGACCATTCAAATCATTAGAAAGGCCGCAATGAATGAAAAAGTAGATTCTGCAAATAAATTAAGGGAAACCATTATTCAGCATTTTATGGATGAAACCTCCCCTTCTCAAAAAGCTATGCTGTATTTAAAACAAGAAGTTTCTGAAATGATGTAATCTTAAAGATAGAGATATGATTTTTCGTTTTGGAGTTTTACTTATCTTATTGATTGTGGTTTCTTGTAAAGAATCTATTCCAAACAATGAAACCTCTATTAATGCTCACAATTACTTAATTGATTTTCCAGCTTTTTCAAAGGATAGTCTTGTAAACATAGTAATTGAAATACCGGCAGGAACAGATCAAAAGTGGGAAGTGAATAAAACCTCAGGTCATTTGGAGTGGGAACGAATAAATAAAGATTCCCTACGAATTATTAAATTTTTACCTTATCCAGTAAACTATGGTTTTATTCCGCAAACCCTCCTACCCAAAGATCTTGGAGGTGATGGTGATCCATTGGATGTTTTTCTTTTGGGCTCTGCTATAGATCGAGGCAATGTAATACCATCACAGATAATTGGAGTAATTAAAATGCTTGACAAGGGTGAGCAAGACGATAAGTTGATTGCTGTTTCTTCCGGCACACCTTTTAGCCACATAGAATCCTTAGAGCAATTAATTGAAGAATATCCGGGTGTAATTGAAGTATTAAAAAGCTGGCTTTCAAACTATAAAGGCGAAGGGTATATTGAAATCTTAGCGGTTGAAAGTAAAGAATCGGCTATTTTTCTATTACAAACTGCTATTGAGGGTTTCCAAAAAAAAGCTAATTAAAAAACTAAAACTCAAGAATTGAATACAACTTTACTGGATGCAATTCGTTTTGCTGCTGCATCAAATCCTCTCTGCCACCAGTTTGTCATCAAAGTTTTATCAAAAATCAGTGAGTTTTCTGTTAGTTTTGTGGGTGTATAATAAAGATTCAATTCTACATCTTTTGCAAGTGCAGCCAGTTTTCCCTCAGCAATGTTATGATATTCAATTTGATCAATTACAAATCCAAAAAGATTTACCATTAATGAAAATGGGTTTTTACCAAGCACGATGTTGTGCTCCATGTTTTCGGCTTCCAATATAACGGCATCTACCTCCTTTGCTCCTCTCCTTATGGCTTCACGTATGGGTGATACAGCTCCAAAACCACCATCAGCATATTCACAACCATTTTTAGTTACTAAAGACATAAAGGGTACATAGTTTGCCGAAATCCACATCCAGTCACAGAAATCATCATAGCTATGATCTTTAAGTCGTTTATATTCAACCACATTTTTTGTAAGATTTGAAACAGTAACCACTATTTCAATGTTTGATTTTTTCAAGGTGTTAAACTCCTCAAGGGTAAAGTTTCTTGAGATATTCCTGCGCAGGTTTTTGCTTTCGCCAAATGTGCGTTTGTTCCGCATCAACTGCCACAATACATTCCAGTGTTTAATTGCAACATACTCTCTGTTTCCCTTTCGTTTGACTATAAAAGGATTGATGTTGAATATATCTTTTGGATTTACATTGGTATAAATAGATTTAAGTTTTTCGGCTTTACCTAGTGCCAAATGAGGCAACAACAAGCTCCCGGTAGAAGTACCAATTAAAAGATTGTAATGTTTGGCTTGCTCGACTATGAGGTGATGAGCGACTCCTCCTGCATAAGCGCCCTTACTTCCACCACCGGAAATTACCAATGCTTTCATATTGAACTATTCATTTTGTGTGAATATACAAAAAACTAGAGTTTTGTTGCCCTGAGCATTTCCCGTTTTCCGGGTGGGCCGGGCAATCGCTCAACGGTAAACCCTACTTCTTGTAAAGCGCGTCTCACACTTCCTTTAGCCGAATATGTTACTAAAACACCCTTTTGCTTAAGTGATTTGAATAGAATTTGAAATTGATCTACGGTCCAAAGTTCAGGTTGTACCCGAGGTCCAAATGCATCAAAGTATATTAAATTAAATTTGTTTTCATCTGATATTTCACTGAAGAATTGTTTTCGTTTTTTTATGATAAAAGTATCAATAATAATGCTGTCCTTTTCCCATTCTGAAGTATGAAGTTTTTCAAAAACTTCTCTTGTTTTATTAAGTTGTTCCGGATAATTGCAGTGCCTAATTTCATCAAAAGAAACCGGATAGGCTTCTGCGCCCACATAGTTTACTTTTAGATTTTTAGACTGAGCATCAAGCAAGGTTAAATAGGCATTGAGTCCTGTTCCAAATCCTACTTCCAGGATGGTCACTTCTTTAAAATCATAAAAAAGAGACAGTCCCATTTTCAAAAATACATGCTCCGCTTCTTGAATTGCGCCGTGTTTAGAATGATAATTTTCATTCCATTCCGGCAGATATATTGTAGTTGAGCCGTCTGCCGTTATGAGAAATTGTCTTTTCAAAAATTACTTTATAATGAGTTTTTGAATGCGTGGTATGGGGCCGGTACATTCCGTTTGATGGCAGGAGATACACAGATTGACAACATCGTTGTATCGTTGCTTTAAAGGGACAGAGGATGTGGTGTCAAAAATCAATTCAAATCGTTCAAGAAACAAATGCGAAAATGCTTCAAAATTTTGATTCCGTTCTTTAAAGTCAGACAGTTTTGCTGTGTGGATTTTTAAAATCTCTTCCGGAAATTCATTTGGAATTATGCCAGACTGTATTTGATTTTTGATGTTTTCCTGAATATCAAACATTCGATTCATATGTGTTGCCATCTCTGATGGAACATACATATCATATTCCTTTTTTGAAGTTTCTGACTCTGAAATTTTTTGCTTTTCAGAGTTACAAGAAATAAAGAGTATCCCAATACATAAAAAGATTCGCATTTTTTATTCTTTAAGAAGTACCCCCTTAGCTTCAAAGGAAAAAGTCTTTTTGGGAGTTGTGATTTTTGCTATTTCGGCATCAGTGGCTTTGGCGTCTTCTGCATAATGACGCTGTTCTTCAACACTCATTTCTTCAATATAAGCTTTTCCTTCAAGAATCACTTCATGACCTGCTATGTTTTTTGGCATAAAAAATCCATAATCTTTAAAACGAACCATAGATTCATGTTCTCCCAAATCAATTTTCATCCAGCAACCTTTACTTTGACAAACCTCATTTACTGTTGAAGTAAATTTTACATCAATAGTGTCTCCAGGTTTTAAATTGTTGTAAATTTCAACCATATCTTCTTTTGAAATAACTTCATTTTTAGAAATGGCTTCTCCAAATGTTTCATAAGAAATCTCTTGTGCTAGTTCTTCTGCAGTCACTTGTTGGTTTTCAGAATTGTTTTTACAAGCAATAATCACTAAGAATATGATTAAAATAGAAAGAATATTTTTCATTTTTGATAATTTAATTTTTCTTATTGGTTTAAACTTTAAATATACTGCAATTTTATGAAATTTTTACCTTTTTATTGCCTAAAAATTTAACTACTTTTGTTGGGCAAAAAACAATCCCGAAATGCAACAACAAAACACCCTACCGATAGAAATAAAACGAATTGAGAGTTCAAAAATTAATCAAGTTGATTTTGAGAATTTAACTTTTGGAAATGTCTTTACTGATTACATGTTGAGTTGTGATTATGTGGATGGTAAATGGCAAAATCCTGTTATTGAACCTTATGGAACTATAACGATTTCGCCGGGAGCTCGTGTGTTTCATTATGGCCAAGCCATTTTTGAAGGAATGAAAGCATACCGTGACGAACAAGATGACGTATGGCTTTTTAGACCTGAAGAGAATTTTATTAGATTTAATAAATCCTCAGTGCGTTTGGCAATTCCCGAAGTTCCCCGAGAGGTCTTTTTTGAGGGGCTTCAAGCATTATTAAACCTCGATAAGCACTGGTGCCCAAAAGGTTATGGAAATTCGCTTTACATACGGCCTTTTGTTTTTGGCAATCAGGTAGGTGTTTCTGCAGCTCCATCAAGCAATTATAAATTTATGATTTTATTATCGCCTGTTAATGCCTATTACAAAGGGGATGTCAAAGTTTTAATTGCAGAAAATTACAGTCGCGCTGCAAATGGTGGTGTGGGTGCCGCAAAAGCTGCTGGGAATTATGGCGCACAATTCTATCCCACAAACCTAGCAAAAGAAAAGGGCTTTGATCAAATCATCTGGACAGATGATTGCTCGCATCAATACCTTGAAGAAGCAGGCACTATGAATGTGTTTTTCAGAATAAATGACACTTTAATCACAGCCCCCACTAGTGACCGAATTCTTGATGGTGTAACGCGAAAAAGTATTATTGACTTAGCTCAACGTGATGGTCTCGCTGTTGAGGTTAGAAAAATAACTGTTACTGAACTTATTGATGCTGCAAAAAACAAATCTTTAAAAGAAATTTTTGGTGCGGGAACTGCTGCCGTAATTAGTCCGGTATCTGGCTTTGGTTTTAAAGAAGATTACTTTGATTTACCATCACTTGAAGATTCTTTTGCAAAACGAATGAAAAAAAGTCTGCTTGACATTCAGCATAACAAAGCAGAAGACACTTTTAACTGGACGTATAAAGTTTAGTTAAAAGCTGTTTTTTTTTATTTTTGAATTGCTTTATCTAATATTTTTTCAATATTGGGTTTGAAGTAATTGGGTCCTTTAAGAACCTTACCATCTTCTCTGTAAATGGGTTTTCCATCTAAACCTAGTTTGCTCATGTTGCTTCTTTGAATTTCTTCAAACACTTCTTCAATAACCCCTTGCATTCCATGTTCTATGATTGTACCGCATAGAATATAAAGCATATCGCCGAGTGCATCTGCAATTTCGACAAGGTCATTGTTGTTTGCCGCTTCAAGGTACTCTTCGTTTTCCTCTCGCATTAATTTATACCTCAATAAATTTTTAGCTTCACCCAGGTCTGCTTTTGGGGTATTTTTAATTCCAAGTCCAAAAGCCTTATGGAATTCAGTAACTGCTTCAATTTTTCGATTCATAATCCCTTATTTGTTTGTATTTTTGTTTTTATAAATCTACACAATTATGTTTACTTCCGGTCAATGGGTGGTTGCAATTTTATTTTTTATTGTTTTTGTCATTTTGATGATTTACAGTTATACAAAAGATAAAGCCCTTCACAAAAAGTATTACAAAGGCTCGATTTGGGTTTTAGTAGGTTTTATTTCCTTTATTTTAATCCTCTTTTTGATTAAAATTTTTATAAAAGGTTAAAAAATCGCTTTCTAATATTTGATTATCTTAGCTGAAAGGAATTCAAAATGTATTTAATATGAAATTTTTCAAATATTTATTTTTTCTTTTATTGATACTATTTATTGGTGTTGCACTTTATTATGGCACTCAAGATGGTCATTTTTCTGTATCTGAAACGAGAGAAATGAATGCTCCGCCAGAGGTTGTTTTTGAAGAGGTAAACGATTTTAAAAATTGGCAGAAATGGGGATCATGGATGAATGACGAAAGTTTAAAAATTAATTATCCAGATATAACTTCAGGTAAAGGGGCTTTTTATTCCTGGAGCAGCGATAAGGATGGAGAAGGAGCTATGGAGACTTTAGATATTGAAAAAAATAAAAAAATAACTCAAAAAATCGTTTTCAATGGTTCACTTGAAGATGAAGGAAATCAAGTAACCTGGACATTTGAGCCCCAAAATAATGGAAAAAGTACGCTGGTGAGCTGGTCTATGGAAGGAAGCTTGAATCTTTTTGAAAAAATCTATTTTGCAACTAAAGATCAATCTTTGGAGGAGATGGTGCGCTTTATGTACAGGGAGAGTCTTGAAAATCTCGACGCTATTTTGCAAAAAGAAATGAATGAATATACTATTGAATCGAAAGGAATAACTAATTACAGCGGTGGTTTTTATTTATACAATACAACTGCTTCCAAGCAGAGTGAAATTGGCACTAAAATAACTCCAATGATTGAACAAATAACCGATTTTATGTCTGAGAATAACATCCCTGCTCAAGGAAACCCTTTTGTTATCTATCTTGATTGGGATGAGATGAACAAAACCTCCATTTTTTCTGTTGGCATTCACACATCAGACATGGTTATTTTACCTGATGGAAGTCCTGTTATAAGCGGTTATATGGAAGCCAGCACAGCGATAAAAACAACGCTCACAGGAAACTATTCATATCTAACAAAAGCGTGGGAAACAACTGAAAAATATATACAAGATGGTGGTTTTATCAAAAATGAAAAAAAGCATCCTTTTGAGGTATTTGTGATTAAATCTCCTCAGGAAAAAAATCCTTCAAAATGGGTGACAGATATCTATATTCCCATTGAAACCAGCCAAAATCAAAACAATGAATTTGAATAAGTTATAAACTATAAACCCTATAATTACATTTGAAAGTTGATGAAAACACTTTTATTTATTTTTATTGGAGGTGGTTTGGGAAGTGTCTTTCGATATGGATTGAGTAAACTTTTAATTACTGGCTTTCTATTTCCTTTTGGCACCCTTGCTGTAAATATTCTGGGAAGCTTTATGCTCGGTATTATTATGGGAGTTGTACTTAAAAACAATCTCAACACGAGCCCTTTTATATTGTTTTTAACCGTTGGTTTTTGTGGAGGCTTTACAACCTTTTCGGCATTTGCATTAGAAAATTTAAATTTTCTTAAAAATGGAGATTATGCAAGCTTTGCTTCTTATACAGCAGCAAGTCTCCTGATAGGTATTCTTGCAGTTTTTATAGGTTTTTGGATTTCCAAATTTATATAAGTCCCACTTACTCTTGTTTTTTGAAATCTTTGATCCCTGCCTCTATTCTGATTTTAATATCGTTTTGTTCCGGAGGTATTGGGCAGGAATATTTTGAATTATAGACACAATAGGGATTGTAAGATTGATTAAAATCGAGTATTATTTCATCACCATCGGGTTCAAAAATATCCATATAGCGACCTCCTCCATAGGAACCGTTACCACTAGTAAGGTCTGTGAAAGGTAAAAACAAATAGTTTTCATATCCTTCTTTAGGGTTTGTATTTTGAAAAACTTCTAGAACAAAATTTTGACTATCAATATTAAAATGCAATTCGGCATACTTTACATATTCTGGGAGTCTATCTGTAGTTGTTGGCATCAAAAAGGGTTTTTCTCCCGGTGTCCTTACAAATGAGGCTGTTACTCTAAATTTTAAATTGATCGGGTAAAATTCAAGACCATCAAAAAACTCAAAATCTTCCGGTAAAAGAATTGAGGTTTCTTTATTAAGAAATTCTTGATTGAGGGTATTCTGAAAAACAAAAATTTCATTATTTATTATTTCTTCTTGCATCGCAAATACATTTGCTTGAATGAAAAAGAAAGTGATATAAAGGAAGAAATATTTCATTTTTATATTGAAATTTTAAATTACAAATAGATTGTATTTCAAATATAGTTAATAATCCCCTAGATGTGGAGGTAAAATAGGAGCATTTTCTACTTTATTAGACAGCACAATGTGCGTTTTTGTCTCGCCATAAGAAATGAGTTGATCAATAAAAGTCTCTAGGTGTTTTTGGTTCTTTAAAACCACTTCCATGATAATGTTTTCATTTCCGGTAATCCTGAAACAATTAATAACTTCCTTAAATTCAGTCACTTTCTCTAAAAATGGCTTGAGTCTTCCCATAAATACTTTTAAGGTAATAATCGCTTTTAATTGATAACCTGTTTTAATGTAAGAAAGTTGAGTGTAATAGCCCCTAATAATTCCCATATCTTCCATTTTCTTTATCCGTTCCACAACTGCCGGAGCCGATAAACCTACTTCCTTGCTTAAGTCTGACATTGATATTCTTGCATTATCTTGTAGATGTTTCAGTATTTTCCAATTCGTATCATCAACCTTATAATTCATAGTTTTTATATTTAATTCTTAATTAATTAAAGTAAATATACATTATTTATTAATTATAATAAGTGTAAAAATAAATCTAATCTCTAAATTTGTGTAAAATTTGGATCCCTAAATCTAACAAGAATGCATTACAGTTTTTCCATACCTATTCCTCACTCGCCTATATATAAAAAGGCTTTAGAGATTTTTACATTGTCTAAAAATATCTCTCAATTTCTTGTGTGTGACATGTCTGGTTTGGATGAAGACGGGAAAGAACATCCAGATATTTATTTTACAGGAGATATTGTTCAAAAGTCAATTTCTTTGTTTCCTGAAATAATCAATGCTGAGCAAAAGACCTATTCTGAAGAAAAGCAAAAACATGCAGAATCTGTGGAGCATTTAACAAAATTGCTTTATAAAAACTGTGAGCGACTGGAGCGTTCTGTTCCCAATGGGAAAGAATTCATTAGCTTACTTCGGAAAGAGATAAGACGTTTCAGAAAAATGCAACACAATTGGGCGTTAACTTTATGAAGACGTTAGTTAGATTTTAAAGTTTACAAAACCATCTATTTTTAGAGTAACTTCAACTCAAATTAATAAATCACTCATAAGGATAAGCGACTCATTGTGATTTTCAAACGAAGTGCAGAAAATCACAATTCGCTGCTTACATATTTCTTCTGTATTGCCCCCCCACTTCAAACAAAGCGTAAGTTATTTGGCCCAAAGAACAAACTTTAGTGGCTTCCATTAATTCATTGAAAATATTTTGATTTTTTATGGCTGCTTCTTTCACTCTCGATAAAGCATCTTCTGCTTTGTCTTCAAAGGTTTTATGAAGATTTTTTAGCGTATTGATTTGAAATTGTTTTTCCTCTTCTGTGGCTCTTATCACCTCTGACGGAATGATTGTTGGCGAACCCTTGGAACTTAAAAAAGTATTAACCCCAATAATTGGAAACTCGCCGGTGTGCTTTAAAGTTTCATAATACAAACTTTCTTCTTGGATTTTACTTCTTTGGTACATCGTTTCCATAGCACCCAACACACCTCCTCTTTCTGTAATTCTATCAAATTCGAGCAAGACGGCTTCTTCAACCAAATCTGTGAGCTCTTCAATAATAAAAGCACCCTGAATAGGGTTTTCATTTTTAGTCAAACCAAGTTCTTTATTGATAATCAATTGAATAGCCATAGCCCGTCTTACAGAGTCTTCTGTGGGAGTAGTGATGGCTTCATCATAGGCATTTGTATGAAGTGAATTGCAGTTATCATAAATCGCATACAAGGCCTGAAGCGTTGTTCGTATATCATTAAAATCAATTTCCTGAGCGTGCAGGGAACGTCCTGAGGTTTGTATGTGATACTTTAACATTTGAGCTCTTGGGTTGGCGTTGTATTTTTCTTTTAAGGCTTTCGACCAAATGCGTCTCGCTACACGACCTATCACCGCATATTCAGGGTCAATACCGTTTGAGAAAAAGAAGGATAAATTAGGGCCAAATTCATTAATATCCATACCCCGGCTCAGGTAATATTCCACGTAAGTGAAACCGTTTGACAACGTAAGTGCCAATTGTGTAATGGGGTTTGCGCCTGCCTCGGCAATGTGATATCCAGAAATAGAAACCGAGTAGAAGTTTCTTACTTTTTCTTTGATAAAATATTCCTGAACATCTCCCATCAACCTAAGCGCAAATTCTGTTGAAAAAATACAGGTGTTTTGTGCCTGGTCTTCTTTTAAAATATCTGCTTGTACAGTACCACGAACCTGCTTGAGTGTTTCAGCTTTAATTTTCTGATAAACCTCTTGTGGCAATACTTGGTCACCAGTAACTCCCAGTAACATCAAGCCCAAACCGTTATTTCCATCAGGAAGTTGACCATTGTATTTGGGTCTCTCTACACTTTTATCTTTGTAAATTTTAGCAATTTTGGCTTCTACTTCTTTTTCAAGATTGTTTTCTTTGATGTATTTTTCACAATTTTGATCGATGGCTGCATTCATAAAAAAGCCAAGTAGCATAGGTGCTGGTCCATTGATTGTCATACTTACAGATGTCAAAGGATGACTCAAGTCAAAACCAGAGTATAATTTTTTGGCATCATCCAAACAACAGATAGACACACCGGCGTTTCCTATTTTCCCGTAAATATCAGGGCGGTAATCCGGGTCATTTCCATAAAGGGTCACACTGTCAAAAGCTGTTGAAAGACGTTTTGCCGGCAATCCCAGACTCACATAGTGAAATCGTTTGTTTGTGCGTTCAGGACCACCTTCCCCGGCAAACATTCGGGTTGGATCTTCACCTTGTCGTTTGAATGGGTAAAGTCCGGAAGTATAAGGGAACTCACCGGGCACATTTTCCTGTAACATCCAGCGCAATAAATCACCCCAGGCTTGGTATTTGGGCAAGGCTACTTTGGGTATTTGCAGATGTGAAAGTGATTCTGAGTGTGTTTCGATTTTTAGTTCTTTATCTCTTACTTTGAATGTATATACTGGCGTTTTGTATTTTGCGACGGTACTTTCCCAATTGACAATTTTTTCCCAATTATAAGGGTCCAAATTCATTTTTGTGCTATCAAACTCAGCAAGAAGTAATTTTGACAGTTCTTTTTCTGAATATTTTTCATTTTCAAACTCAAGTCCGGTGGCAGATAATTGTATGCTTGAATTTGAAACTGTTTCTAAAGTTTTGAAAATTCCATATAGCTTTTGTGCAACCTCGATTTGTTCGTCAGCCTTTTTATCATAGGCTCTATTATTTTCAGCAATTTCTGAGAGATATCTTGTTCTTGCCGGTGGTATGACAAATATTTTTTCAGACATTTCGTCTGTAATTTTGAAAGTGCTTTTTAATTGCGTTTCTGTTTTTTCAGAAAGCTCTTTCATCACTTTCATATAAAGAGTGTTCATTCCCGGGTCGTTAAACTGAGATGCGATGGTTCCAAATACAGGAAGTGTTTCTGGTTTGGCATCCCACAATTGGTGGTTGCGTTGGTATTGTTTTTTAACATCGCGTAAGGCGTCGAGTGCGCCGCGCTTATCAAATTTGTTGATGGCAACTATGTCTGCAAAATCAAGCATATCGATTTTTTCGAGCTGGGTGGCAGCACCAAACTCCGGGGTCATCACATAAAGTGACAAGTCACTATGCTCAATGATTTCTGTATCGCTCTGTCCAATTCCTGATGTTTCAAGAATTATTAAGTCAAATTGTGCTGCTTTAAGAACTTCAATAGCTTCGGCTACATATTTTGAAAGCGCAAGATTGGACTGGCGTGTTGCCAGAGAACGCATATAAACTCTAGGGTTATTAATAGCGTTCATTCTTATTCTATCACCTAATAATGCACCTCCGGTTTTACGTTTTGAGGGATCGACAGAAATAATTCCCAAAGTTTTATCAGGAAAATCAACCAAAAAACGTCTTACCAATTCATCAACTAAAGAAGATTTACCCGCACCCCCGGTTCCGGTGATTCCTAAAACAGGCGTTTTTGAAGTTTTATTTTTTTCGTGGATTTTGGCTAGGGTTTCTTTGGCTATTTCAGGAAAATTTTCGGCAGATGAAATAACCCGTGCAATAGCTGTAGGATTCTTTTTATCAAGAGTTTCAATTTCAGTATTTAATTGCTCTCCGATAGGAAAGTCTGATTGTTTTACCAAATCATTAATCATACCCTGGAGGCCAAGTTCGCGACCGTCATCAGGTGAATAAATTTTGGTTATACCATAGTTCATTAATTCCTTGATTTCTTCGGGAAGAATCACACCGCCACCACCGCCAAATATTTTAATATGACCTGCTCCCTTTTCTTGCAACAAATCATACATATACTTGAAGTATTCATTATGACCTCCTTGATAGGAAGTCATTGCAATAGCATTTGCATCTTCCTGAATAGCAGTATTCACAACTTCTTCCACACTTCTGTCATGACCCAGATGAATCACTTCAACACCTGTGGACTGTATGATGCGCCGCATAATATTGATTGCTGCATCGTGACCATCAAAAAGAGAGGCTGCTGTCACAATTCTAACTTTATTTTTTGGGGTATAAGGGGTTTGGTCTTGCATACTAAAATTTTCTTACTTTGGAGGTGCAATTTACAAAAACAACTTTAAAGAAGATCAATAAATACTGCAGAACAGTATTGTTAAAAAAGAAGTTAAAATAGAAATTGAAAGGGTGAAAATTTTTATTTGAATAATATGTTTGTTATATTTGTTAGTAATGAACCTCTCAGAAGATGTTTATTTAATAAAATCACTAATTAAACTTAAATACTTAAATTATGAAAAAAAATTATTTTTTAGCAATTGCTTTAATTGCTTTTAGTGTTAATGCTCAGTATGAAATTAATTTTGACGACATGAGCTTAGGCCCTGTAAGTCCACAATCTGTTTATGTTGAGGTTTGGCCTGGTGCATTGGATTGCAATGTTGTAATTGATGAGGCTTATTCTGGAGACAACTCCATGTATGTAGGCAACAATCAATTGGATGATGTAGTCTTTTTACTAGACAATAAAAATTCTGGTGTTTGGACTGTAGGTTTCTATATGTATGTTTATTCAGGATCCACAGGTTTCTGGAACATACAAGACAATGAAATTCCCGGAGTACAGTGGAACGGTCAATTTTTTGCCGGCACTACAGCTAGTGGAGGATCAGAAGGAAACATTACTCACGATGAAACAGGATTAACTATCCCTTACCCATCAGACCAGTGGTTTGAAGTAAGACATGAGATTGATTTAAACGCTATGACTATGTCAGCATGGATTGATGGTGCTTTGTTCCTTGATAATGTTCCTTATGTTGGCACAGGAGGAGCACCTGCTAATGCTTTAGGATCTATCAATTTCTATTCTATTGACACAAACAATAATTATTTTGTTGATGACTTTATTTTTGTTGAAGGAACACTTTCTACGTCTGACTTTTCATCAAATGCATTTACTGTTCATCCAAACCCTGTGAAAAACAACTTAAACATTAATTCAAACGAGGCTGTGAGTAAAGTTGCAATCTATAATGTGCTTGGTCAAAAAGTGCACGTTTCTTCCCCAAATGCAATTTCTCCATCTGTAAATATGAGTACTTTTAAATCTGGTATTTACTTTGTAGAAGTAACTATTGGAAACACTACTAAAACAGTTAAAGTTGTGAAATAATATAAACAACATATATTTTAAAACATCCCGAAGTTTTCGGGATGTTTTTTTTTATATTTATCAAAAAAAGATTTTTATGAAAAAGACACTTTTGTTATTTATTTCGATAAGCTTAATTTCTTGTGCAGAATTGCAGCAAGTTGTTAATTCCCTTCCTCAAGGTGGTGGAGAACTTACTAATGCTGATATTGCATCAGGATTGAGACAGGCTCTTGATAAGGGTATTGATAAACAAGTTTCCAAACTCACTCAAACTGATGGTTTTTTTAAAAACGAACTCTTTAAAGTTTTGCTGCCACAAGAACTTCAAAAAGTTGACAAGACCTTGCGAGATATAGGTCTTGGTAGTCTGGCAGATGAAGGTTTAAAGGTTCT
>JANSXN010000093.1 GCA_024742935.1 Flavobacteriaceae bacterium | reverse complement strand
TGGAGTGGGTAACAAAAGATGACCGCTTCAGATACTATAAAAAAGAGAATGGAGGATTAGGAGATGCTCGAAATTTTGGAATTGAAAAAGCTAAAGGTATTTATATACTACCATTGGATTCAGATAATAAAATTAGACCTGATTTTGCTGTTAAAGCTATTTCCAAAATGGAAATAAGTTTAAGCATTGGAGTGGTTTATGGAGATGCTCAATATTTTGGTGAGAAAACAGGAAAATGGAAAGTAGGGGAGTTTGACAAATATCGAATGCTAGAGCACAACTACATTGATGCTTGTGCAATAATCAGAAAAAGTGTTTTTGATATTGTGGGCAAATATGACACAAATTTGCCTTATCAAGGTCACGAAGACTGGGACTTTTGGTTGAGTTGTATTGAGAATAGAATAGAATTTAATTATCTAGAAGAAATTACTTTTGATTACAGGGTTACGTCAAACTCTATGATTAAAGGTTTTGATAAAGAAATGATGAAGGAAAATATACTTTATATTAAAAAAAAGCACTTTAGCATGTATATTAATGCCTTTTCTCTAATTTTTAGTCAGTTAGGAAAATTAACTAAAGAAAAGGAAAAATATAATAAGTCATTGATATTTAAATTTTTAAAAAAAATTAAAATATTTTGAAGTGTCAAACTTAATCTCCATCATCATCCTAAACTACAACAACGGCCATCTTTTAAAGCAACGGCTTGAAAAAGTGTTTAATCAAACCTGTCGGCTATAGTATTTGGCATTTCTGAATTTATTTTTAAGGAAAGTATAGTAGCAATAGATGTTAATTAAAATGTTATTTATACAATTAACCCAATAACTTTTTTAGCTTATTAATCTTATAACTTGACTGAAACTGGCTGGTATATTTTAACATTTGCAATTTTGCATTTAAAAATTTAACTTTTCTTTTATTTAATATAAAATCTTCTTCAATGAGGGAGTAAAGCTTCATGTCAGCATCATTTTTTTTAGTAATCAAATCAAGTGTTTCTTGAGCGATGGGCTCTTTGGCTAGAACATAACTGCCTTTGTTTTGTTGTTTGTAATGTGGTATGCCCCATCCATAAATTTTACTCAAAAGTAGTAGTGAAGCGTCGAATTGTTCCAACAAACCTACAAATGAAAAATGCGTGTTAATATTTTTAAGAGCTGTTTCCAACATTTCTTGTTCGCTGCCGTGTTCCAAACCACTTATCCACCGTACTTGTGCGTTATGTATATCTCCCGTATTTATTTCTTCAATAAATTCATGAAAACTCAACCCCTTACCAAATATTTTGTTATACAACCTATGATGAGGCCTTTTTTTTACGTAATAATAAAAAGAACGTAACCGATCTTCCGGTTTTCTTAAAAAAGTTATATACTTTGATTCGCCAACCAAATACTGGTGCAGCCCGAAAAGCATGTGACCCTTTAGCAATTTTATTTTTTCTCTCTCAGAAAGTGGAAGATTAATAAAATCGGTTGTGTTTAAACTTGTGTTGTCAATCACCTTAATGCTAAACGTTTGTTCAGGGGGGTATATGCGCTCCAGGATACTGTGAAGCGTCATACCTCCATTTTTGGGGATATGAAGAAATATTAAATTCAGATTTGTTTTAATTTTCATATATAAGGAATAGATTTGTAAATCTAATAAATTAAATTGGTTATGATGCCCCTGGTTTCTGTGTGTGTACCCACTTATAACGGATGTCAATATATTGTTGAGGCATTGCAATCTATAGGACACCAGACTTATAAAAACCTAGAAGTAATTGTAAGCGACGATGCTTCTAAGGATACTACCCTTCATCTTGTTGAAGCTTTTAAAAAAGAAGTTGATTTTCCGGTTCATATAATTCACCATACACCCTCTGGAATAGGAGCAAACTGGAATAACTGTTTAAAAAACGCCACCGGTAAATACATCAAATTTTTGTTTCAGGATGATGTTATGCAACCCACTTGTTTGGAAGAGATGGTTCAAGTTTTAGAACAAAATCCGGAATTAGCACTTGTTGCCTCAAAAAGAGAGTTTATTTTAGAAAATGAAATGAATACTCCTGAGATTATAAAATGGATTCAAGTGTATGGAGACCTTCAGGAACATATGGATCTACCTGAGCAGGATATTAGTATTTTAAATAAAACAATCTTTTGTTCACAAACTTTTTATGGATCTCCATTAAACAAAGTTGGAGAACCCAGTGTAGTGATGTTTCGAAAAAGTGTCATTGACCATCTAGGTTATTTTCGTGAAGACTTAAAGCAAATTCTTGATTATGAATACTGGTATCGAATTTTAATAAAACATCCCATCGCAATCATTAACAAACCGCTAGTAAAATTCAGATTGCATGCGCAGCAAGCAACCCACGTAAACAGAAATCAAGCCATCAACGACTACCGTATTTACGAACAGATTTTATATAAAGACTACCGAAAATACTTACACCCAAACCTAAGAAAACGATTATATTTGAAGCATCATCCGTTACTTGTATTAAAAAAGCGAATTAAAAATAAATTGAAGCGACTATTCAAATGAGTACCACAATTGTCATTGTAACATACAACGCCCTGCCATGGATAGACCGCTGCCTAAAAAGTACAGGAGACTATCCCGTTGTGGTAGTTGACAATGCTTCAATTGATGAAACGTTGGCATACATAGAATCTAACTATCCCAAAGTAATTGTCTTGCCACAGCAAAACAACTTAGGCTTTGGGCAGGGAAACAATGTGGGCATTTCCTATGCTTTAAAAAACGGAACAGAACAGGTTTTTTTACTCAATCAGGATGCTTATTTGGTTGATGATTGTCTGAGCCGGTTAATAACTATTCAGCAAAGCAATCCCAAGTATGGGGTTTTGAGCCCAATCCATTTAAATGGAAAAGGAGATTTGCTTGACAGAAACTTTTCGCACTATGTCAGGTATGACTCGAACCCCTATTTTTATTCAGATTATGTATTAGACAAAACAAAACAAGAAGTCTATGAAGTGCCTTTTGTAAATGCTGCCGGATGGCTTATTTCAAAAAATTGCCTCGAAAACGTTGGCGGTTTTGACCCTCTGTATTTTCATTATGGAGAAGACGATCATTACTGTCAGCGGGTACACTATCACGGATTTAAAATTGGGGTAGTGCCATTTACCTATTTAAAGCACGATAGGGAGCAACGTGATCCGGTTAAGGCTCCAAAATACAGCAAGGCCTATTTTCAAAAGTTGGAACGGTCATACAAAATAAAGTATGCAGACATCAATAATCCCGATGGGTTGATAGAATTGGAAAATGAGTTGAAAAAATTACAAAAGACGATTTTAAAATTAAAATTAAAACTCCGTTTTTCTACAGCTGCTCAATTGAAAAGGCAACTGCATTTATTACAAACAATCAAAAAAGATATTGAAGTTAGCAGGGAGCGGAATAGTAAAATAGGGACGCATTACTTGTAACTTTTAGAAAATCAGACTGAAGTAAAAAAACCGGTTATTAAGTTCATAAACTTACAGTTTCGTAAACTTTCTTTAATTTTATAGCAACAACCCCAAGAATGAGTCAAGCACTAAACATCACTTCAAAAAACCGCCAACATTATAACGAGCGTTATAAAAATGTGTCTATTGCCGGTATTGAAAAGACACTTAGCAGACTTGATGCCTATCTTGATGAGGTTACTGTGACAGATACCAGTTGGGTAGCCATGTTCAGAAACGATTTTAGAAACCAATTGCAAGGAAAGAAAGTGCTGGAACTGGGTTGTGGTGATTGTCGTTTGGTGGCGGTAATGGTCGCTTTGGGTGCTGAGGTAACGGCTAATGATATTGCAGATAAAAGTGGTGATATCGTTGCAAAAATAAATGCATCGGGAATTTTGGAAAAACCCATTGGCTTTGTACAAGGTGATTTTTTAAAAGCAGTGTTTCCGGCAGCCAGCTTTGACCTTGTGGTGGGCAAAGCCTTTGTACATCATTTAACCCACGAGCAGGAAGCAGCATTTTATCAAAAAATAGCTCAACTTTTAAAACCCGGTGGCGAAGTGCGTTTTGTAGAGCCGGCTGTGAACAGCAAACTATTGGATACCTTGCGGTGGATGGTTCCTGTAAAAGGAAGACCCTCAAGTCTGCAAACCAAAAAATTTGCACACTGGAAAGCCAATGACCCCCATCCGGAACGGGACAATAGCAGTAAACACTATAAAGAACTGGGTTTGAACTATTTTAAAGAAGTGGAAATCATACCCATAGGCGCTTTGGAACGTTTTCACCGCTTGTTTCCAAAAAGTAAGAATAACAGGGCTTTTCGAAAAAAGGCATATTGGTGGGAGTCAAAAATGTCATTGTTTATTCAACACAAGTTGGCAAGAGCACATACGGTGATTTTTAGAAAGCCAATTCCCGGGAAGGCGGGAAACCTTAGTGTTCAACATAGTTAATCTCGTAATCCCCACAAACTCGTAAACACCTGAACTCACTACCTCGTAAACTCGTAAACTTTTCCTATTTTTACAGGGCCGAGCGTTTAAAAAATGTCCTATGAACATTTTTAGCGAAGGAGCCAGCTGGAGCGTTGGCTTAAAAAGAAAATTAATTAACCCAATTTTGAATCTAGAACCTTTAGTCTCCATAATCATCCCTACCTACAACCGGGCGCATTTGATAGGCGAAACTCTGGACAGTGTATTGGCACAAACCTATACTAACTGGGAGTGTATCATCGTGGATGATGGCAGTACAGATGCTACTGCAGAAGTCGTACAAACCTATTTGGACAAAGACCCCCGCTTTCAATACCACCATCGACCGGCAGACCGATTGAAGGGAGCTAATGCTTGTCGTAATTATGGTTTTGAAATGAGTAAGGGTGAGTATATTCAATGGTTGGATAGTGATGATTTAATTTCTGAGAATAAAATTGAAGAGCAAACAAAAGTCTTACTAAATCATATTGATTCAATAGCAATATGTAAATGGAAAAAGTTTTATAATAACCGAAATAAGGAATCATTAGAAAGAGACTATTTATTTTTTAAAGGCTATAAAAATCCGACAGATATATTTCAGGATTTTGGTGAATCAAAATCTTTTTTACCTTCTCATTCCTATTTAGTTTCCAGGGATATACTATCTAAATCAGGATTATGGGATGATAAACTAAAAATCAATCAGGATGGAGAGTTTTTTACCAGAATTATTTTAAATTCAAAATCAATTCATTTCACTCAATTACCTTGTGTTTATTATAGAATTCAAATTGAGGAAAGTGTAAGTGATTTTAATAATCAACAAAAAGCACTTGAAGCAATTGAGTCTTGGAAAAAAATCCAAGAACATTTAAATAAAAGTAAAATTATTGATAGTCCCTATATAAATAATGGAAAGAAATATTTATATTCAAAGTTAAAGTTCCGATACAGTAATTTGATTAAAAAGAATAAAGGTTTTTTTAAAGAACAAATTATGAACGACTCGTTGTTAAATAGACTAATATTGAAATTCATTTGAAAAAAGTCATCCATTTTACTCCTGTTAGAAAACAAAGTGAAATTGTAAATTTGCACTTAAATTCCTTAAGGAATTTAAAATGTATTGATTTTGATTTGTCATTAACTTTTTTTGATGACAACGTTGAAAAAAAATCTTCTGAGATTTTAAAAAATTTTATTTCAAAGCAAGAAAATTCAAAATTATGGGACATCAATTTATCAATGAGTCCCGTCAAATCAACAGAGTCGAGATGGGATGGCAGTTCCTATAAAAGAATTACTGAAATAAAGGATTTTATTTTAATTGAATTTTTAAAAACTGATGCAGAATTCTTATTTCTTACAGATGCTGATTTAGTTTTGCATCCTGATACTTTAACACACATGCTTGACCAAAAAAAGGATTTTATATCAAC
This sequence comes from Flavobacteriaceae bacterium, assembly GCA_024742935.1. Taxonomy (GTDB): domain Bacteria; phylum Bacteroidota; class Bacteroidia; order Flavobacteriales; family Flavobacteriaceae; genus Planktosalinus. Next base: position 2,837 of record JANSXN010000093.1, on the reverse strand, counting down.
AATTTTTTGGACCCATTTTGAAGGCCGACCGACTTATTTTCCAAATGCTTGGATGAGTAATTCAAAAATATTTAAAAACAAAGAAGATTTTTTATCATTAAAAGAAAATATGATAGTGCCTGTTGATTATACGGGGGCCTGTACTCTTCTTTCCAGAAAGATTATAGAGGAGGGTGTTAAATTTAAAAAAATTCCTCAAGTTAATGCATTTGGAGAAGACAAGCATTTTTGTATTAGAGCTGGAGTTCTTGGTTTCCAACCTTTTTTGACTACTTATTACCCCGCTTTTCATATTTATAATAATGATTTGATAGAACAAGCAAAAAGATGGATTGAAAATGATTATAGTTACGATTACCTTGACACATGGTTAAATGATGAATGGTCTAATAAAATTTCAAAATACTACAATCATTCAAATTCACTTTTCCAAAAATTCAAGAAATCAATAAAAAAAATCACTGATAATGAGAATAGGTTCTAACCCTTATAAAGATTCTCCTTTAAAACCCTTGCCATATAACCATCAGGTAATTATACCAGTTTATATACCAAATTTTGAGGGTTTTTTTATTGAAAGTTTTGAAATATTAAAATTGAGTTTAGAGTCTTTATTTAAAACAATACATTCCAATACATTCATTACGGTTGTTAATAATGGTAGTAGTGATGAGGTAAGGGATTACCTGGATGCACTTTATAAAGAAAACAAAATAAATGAGGTGATACACACCGGGGCAATTGGTAAAATAAATGCGATTTTAAAAGGACTCGTAGGTCATAATTTTCCATTGGTTACCATAAGTGATGCCGATGTTCTTTTTTTAAACGGTTGGCAAGAGGCTACATATGATGTGTTTAAAGCTTTTTCTAAGGCGGGTGTTGTAAGCCCGGTTCCTGTTTTTAGAAAACAATTAGAATTTACACACCCATTACACTTTGACTATTTTTTTTCAAAAAAACTTCAATTTTCTGCTGTTAAAAACCCCGAGGCAATGACTCTCTTTGCTAAAAGCATTGGATGGCCTCGTTTGGATGAAAAATGGAAGGATGTGATTTTGACCGTAACTGAACAAAACATTACTGCAGTGGTAGGTGCTCCTCATTTTGTTGCTACTTATAAACGTGAATTGTTTGAATCAATACCTAATCTTAGCTCTGATTCATTTCTAGGTAATAAATCAGAACAACATTTTTTTGATAAAACGGTTTTAAAATACAATGCATACAGACTCGCAACCTATGAAAATTATGCTTATCATATGGGGAATACATTAGAAGAATGGATGCAAGAGAAATTAAATAATTTGATTAGTAAAAACCCTGAAATTAATGTCGATTCGATAAAAAAATTACATAAATCAAGATTGAGTTTCATTTTAAAATCCTTACTATTTAAAAAATTTATTTCAATTAATAGCATAAAAAAAGCATATTACAGATATAAAGGACTACCTAAGAATAAAAAAAATGAATTTTAATTTTTAACAAGTTTCAATGCTGAGGAATCTATATAATAGTCTTAATCCATTTCAAATATCAAAACTGAATCTTGATAAAAAAGTAGTTTTTGTTATCGGTACAGGTCGCTCCGGTACGCATCTTATTGGAAGAACCATAGGGAGTTCTTCAAAAGTTGATGCACATATTGAAAGCACCGATTTTTTTAATAAGTTCACCCAACTAGCGGTAAATTTTGAGAATGTAAATACTCAAGAGGTCTTTTTTAATCTTCTTGAATCCTATAATAAATTTTTAAAAAAATCGTCAAAAAATATAATACTGGAAAAAACACATCCCCTCATTTGGTTTGCTGAAAATATTAAAGAAAAAATGGAAAACGCTTATTTTATTGGCATAAAACGAAACTGCTATGCAACTGTTTCCAGCATGCTTAAACATAAAGGAGTTTTGAATTGGTATGACCAATTGGATCAAACAAAACCCAATAGATTTTTAGGTATTACTGAACAAAATAAAAATAGCTTTAAAAATTTACCAATTGAATCCAAATGCGCATTGCGATGGAAATCACATACAGATGAATTATTTAGACTTAAATCTGTACTGGGCGATAGGTATTTATTAGTCGATTATGAATCTTTTTATGAACCTAACCATACCTTCCTTGATGATTTCAATAAAATGATTAATGAGGGTTTAGAGTTTAAAGTTGAGACTCTTAAACCCGATAGTCTTGAAAAATGGAAGAATAGTTTATCGAATCAACAAATTGAAAACATTAAAAACACACTATTTTAGTCAAACCAATTAAATTGAAAGTTTGAAAACCATCACCATCCTATACGCCTTCCGCAATCGCGATACCCACCGCGTTAAACTCTCATTGCAATCACTGCAAAAGCAAACCGTGCAGGGGTTTGAAGTGGTGTTTGTGGATTATGGTAGTGATAATGAATTTTCAACTCCCGTCAAAAAAATGGTTGAACGGTTTGATTTTGCGTCCTATCACTACATTTCCCATCCCGGCTTGCTTTGGAACAAAAGCAAAGCATTGAATTATGGCATTCGGCAAGCTAAATGTGACAGCATCCTTATCAATGATGTTGATGTGATACTACACCCTAAAGCAATGGAACTGTTTCAAAGTGTAAGTGCTCCTAAACGCTTTAGTCTATTTAAAATAGGCTACCTGCCACAGTCGATTTCGTTAAATGAAGTGGCAACAAAACCCTATGAGGAATTAACACCCACTCATACCGGAGATACGTTCGGGATTGGGTTATTTCCCAAAGCGGCATTGGAAGCAGTCCACGGCCTGGATGAGTTTTTCCATTTTTACGGCTCTGAAGACGAAGACCTCATTGCCCGCCTTG
>JANSXN010000009.1 GCA_024742935.1 Flavobacteriaceae bacterium | reverse complement strand
GTTTTTTGAAAATAAAGTGTAATAAGGCCTCATCTATTGGCTTTATAAAACGCATATCATATAAAGCAATATCATTTTTATCAATTGACTCTAATGCATCCATAGCATTGTTGACAATTGTTCCAATAGTAAGCAAAGCAATTGAACTTCCATCTTTTAATCGCTCTCCGTTTCCAATTTTAATTTTTGAAAATGGCTGTTTCCAATCCATCATCCTCCCTCGACCACGTGGGTATCTTATGGCAATTGGGAAATCAATACCCATTGAGGCAGTGTACATTATATTGCGTAACTCGAGTTCATTTCGCGGAGCAAAAACAATCAAATTAGGAATACACCTTAAATAAGCCAAATCAAAAATTCCGTGATGCGTGGCGCCGTCTTCACCCACAATCCCGGCGCGATCCAGACAAAAAATCACGGGTAACTTTTGCAAACACACATCGTGAATCACCTGGTCATATGCACGTTGTAAAAAAGTGGAGTAGATATTACAAAACACAACCATTCCCTGTGTCACAAGACCCGCAGAAAAAGTAACCGCATGCTGCTCAGCAATACCCACATCAAAAGCACGTTCAGGAAATTTATCCATCATAAATTTCAAGGAGCTCCCAGTTGGCATGGCCGGAGTGATACCCATAATTTTTGAATTTTGCTCGGCAAGCTCGACCATTGAAATCCCAAATACATCCTGAAATTTTGGAGGTTGTAGCACGGCAGATTTTGGCAGCAAATCACCGGTGTCTTTATTGAATTTTCCGGGAGCGTGATATTTTACCTGGTCTTCTTCCGCTTGACGGAGGCCTTTTCCTTTTTTGGTTATAACGTGAAGCAATTTGGGTCCCGGTACTTTTTTTAAACGCTCCAGCTGCTGAATTAATTCCAATACATTATGCCCATCTACCGGGCCCGTACAATCAAAATTCAAAGCCTCAAAAATAGTATCGTGATTGGGCGTTTTTTTCAATGTAGCCCTGGTCAAATACTCTTTTAATGCGCCCACACTCGGGTCAATGCCTATGGCGTTGTCGTTGAGAATAACAAGGAGATTTGTATTGGTGACCCCTGCGTGATTGAGTCCTTCAAAAGCCATTCCTGATGCGATGGAAGCATCACCCACCACAGCGATGTGTTGGCGTTTGGTATTTCCGTTGAGTTGGGCAGCAATTGCCATGCCCAGCGTGGCTGAAATGGCTGTCGAGCTGTGCCCCACACCAAAAGCATCATAAACGCTTTCTTCCCTTTTCGGGAAACCGGAAATGCCATTCAAACGGCGATTGGTGTGGAAATTAGCTTTCCTTCCGGTCAAAATTTTATGTCCATACGCTTGATGCCCCACGTCCCAAACCAATAGATCCTCAGGTGTGTTAAATACATAATGCAGTGCTATGGTCAATTCAACCACGCCCAGACTTGCACCCAGATGGCCTTCTTTAGTGGCAACAATATCAATGATGAATTTGCGCAACTCTTTGGCAAGCTGAGGTAGCTGACCCGGTGTCAGTTTGCGTAAATCCTCCGGAAATTGGATGTCGTCTAATAAAGATGTTGCCATACTGCAAAAGTAAACAATTGAAGTTGTATTTTTGGAGAAGAGTTTATGAGTTTGTGAGTTGTGAGTTATTGAGTCTTTATGTTGGTGAATGGTTAAGTTCTTGAATGAACTCACATCCATTAGCCGCCAAAGGCTTGCCGACGGCGATGCTCACCACTGACCACTCAAAACTATTTTGGAATTTGGAGCTTGTAATTTGGAATTTATTCTTTTATGATTGAACCATTTGATGACAGTTATTTCATGAAACGCGCTTTGCAGGAGGCTGAAAATGCTTACGCTAAAGGCGAAATTCCCATTGGTGCTGTGATTGTGGTGGAAAATAAAATTATTGCCCGTGCGCACAACCTCACAGAAACTTTAAATGACGTCACCGCACACGCCGAAATGCAGGCCATCACCGCCGCCGCCGATTTTCTGGGCGGGAAATACCTGAAAAAATGCACGCTTTATGTTACCATTGAACCCTGCCAAATGTGTGCCGGCGCACTGTTTTGGAGCCAGATTGACCGGGTGGTTTTTGGAGCCCGAGATGAGCAACGAGGTTGCATTACTATGAAAACACAACTCCACCCCAAAACAAAAATGGAAGGCGGTATCTTAGCCGATGAAGCTTCTGAGCTATTAAAACGGTTTTTTATTGAGAAGAGGAATTTGAATTAAAAAGGAAAACTAGGAGGTTCAATTTCATTTGTACTCTCATAGTTTTTACAGTCTAACCCTTCTCTTTTACAGCACAGGTTTTAATACCAAACAATGAGTATAACCCACAAAAACCTATAAAACTGGTTAGTAAAAATACTATGGCTAAAACTAGAAGAATTAAGCCTAATGTTCCTGAAATAGTTCCATTATAATAAAGAAACCCAATAATCGCAGCGATTATTATCCTAATAATCCGATCTGCGGTACCCATGTTTTTTTTCATAAAAAAATGAATTAAATGATAGTTAAAGATACTATTATTTACTAATTTTTAATCTTTTGCAAGAGATTTTAATTTCTCATAATAAGGCAAACACTCCTCCAGTAAAGGCTTCAGTTTTTCAGGAAAAGGGTTTGTTTTAGGTTGGTAAGGTATAAAGCCGGTTGATTTATGAATGTTGCCATACCAGTATTTGGCCCGGCATCCATTTTCAGGGCGTGCACCGGGAGTCCAGCTCAGCATTACAGGGTCAAAAGGGATGTTTATCGCGGCACATAATTTTTGCAATTGCTCCTTTGGATTGAGTAAAACGGCTTTGGAATCCAATACAATTACCGGCAAATTTTCAGCTTGCAATTGTTCCACAATATCGAGGTGTAATTTGTACCCCACATCATAGAGTGAAGGCGTATCAATCACTTCAGCAAAGGAAGGAAGCATTTCCACCGGGTCGCGGGTAAGAATGACGTTTACCAATTGCTTTAAAAAAGACCGGTCAAGTTCAGGCAGGAGGTGGTGCGTCATATTTTTAAAAAACAGTATGGGCTTTTCAATGTTTGTAAGCATCATTTTGACCACTTTATCACCTTCGGTTTCCATAGTGTTGATGATTTCCTCTGCTCCGGGATGGTATTCTTTGGCTTTGCTGTTTTTTAAATAATAACCATAAAGCGGCTCATCAAATACTTGGGTGTCCTTACGCTGGGCAAAAGAATACATCATCGCCGTGGAAATATTTCGCGGGCCTGACCATAACGAAATGCGTTTTACTGAAGCTTCCATTTATGAAGATTGAATTTCATTTTCTACAAGCTTTTGATAGAGCTTGCTTAATCGCTCAATAACCGGGTTTTGTTTACTGTCACCAATTGTTTTTCCATCGATTTTTGTAACAGGCGTAAGTCCGCCAAAAGTGCCGGTAACAAAAGCTTCATCGGCTCCATAGACATCAAAAAGCGAAAAGTTTTTCTGCTTACAAACGATATTGTTTTGTTCGCAAAGCGCAATCACATTTCCCCGGGTAATGCCGTTCATACAATATTGCCCGGTTGAGGTCCATACCTCACCGTCTTTTACCATAAAAAAATTGGTAGCATTGCAAGTGGACACAAAACCGTGAATGTCGAGCATCAAAGCTTCATCGGCACCGGCTTCCAAAGCTTGCATCAAGGCCTGCACTTCGTGTAATTTACTATGGCAGTTGAGTCGCGGGTCGAGATAATCTGGCGAACCTCTGCGAAAGGTTGAGGTAAACAGGGTGATTCCTTTGGTTTTGGTTTCAGTTGAGGCGATTTTGTGTTCGGCAATGATGACCAGATTGGGCCCTGATATGGTTAAACGAGGGTCTTGTGAGGGTGTTTTCTTGATGCCTCTTGTGAGCATTACCCTCACGTGGATGTGGTTTTTCATCCCGTTGGCATCCAGTGTAGTTTGAATGTTTTGCAACAACTCCTCACGACTGAAAGGAATAGAAATCCCCACCACTTTAGCCGATTGCCATAGACGGTCAAGATGCTTGTGCACAAATATCATTTTTCCATTATGTACCCTAAAGGCTTCCCATACACCATCGCCCACGAGATAACCACTGTCAAAAACGGAGATTTTTGCTTCATCGCGGTGGTGCAGTTGGCCATTAATAAAAATTTTAATGTCCTTATTGCGCGGGTCTTCAAGTGCGTTGTGGGTGCCGTGAGTCATTTTTAATTTCTGTTTAAATAGTTAATCCCATCCGGTTGTTTTCCTGTGGGGAAGTGACGGGTGATGGTATAGGTTTCCAAATCAATTTCACTTACTAAATCGGCGTTTGTGTTGGCTACATAGGCTTTTTGGTTGTTGGGCACTACAATGCCAATGGGAATCGAACTGCCTTCAAATTCTCTTGAAAAATAGCGCTCATCGTCCACTTCATCGGGGAGTGGTACATCCATTTTTACAGTGGCGAGCAGTGTTTTTGCTTTGGCATCAAAAACAGCCACATCACCGGTGCGGGCATTGCTTACCAGTGCTTTACCGCCATCTGGAGTGAATTTTAAACGAATGGGGAAGTCTTCACAATCCAGGGTGTGCAGCAACTCCAAAGTTTCAGTATCAAAAATGGCAATGGTATTGTCGTCGCGGTTGCTCACCCACACTTCTTTGCCGTTAGGAGTCACATCAATTCCTTCGGCTCCTTTGCCTGAATAGAGTTGTTCAATGACTTCTTCGGTTTCCAAATCTATCACAGTCATATTTCCTGTGCTGATGCTGGGTACAAAAGCCCGCTTGAGATTGGGTGTGGCGGCTACCATATGTGAAACGGTTATGGTGGTATTGACCGCCATTTCAACTGAACCACTTTCCAGGTCAACCAGCAGCAAACGTTTTGAGCCTTCTGTAGTGACGAGCATTTTTTGGCTTTCACCAAATGCCTGAATACCATGAGGGCGTGTATGTTCGCCCAAATCGATGGTTTTTAAAAGTTTAAATTCTGTAAGGTCATACACTGAAAGTGAATTTCCGGGGTTTTCTCGATTGCCATAATTGGTCACCACAGCCAGTTTGCCGTCAGCGGTGATTTCCACTTCGTGCGGTTCAAGACCTGTATCAAGTATATGCAGGGTTTCTGAGGTTTCAACATCAATGATGTGCAATGTGTTGCCCGATTTATTAGCTACCAGGATGAGGTCGTTGCGGTTTTGATCTTCAACGGTAGATTTTTCTTCAGTTGTGTTTTTGCAGGAAAACAATGTTAAGGTAAAAAGCAGGAGTAAAGAGAACGTTTTCATTATAAGTGATTTTGAACTTAAAAGTACTAAAAAACCCGAAAAGAATTGCTTTTCGGGTTTATTTATTGGTAAGGATTTAGTTTTGGAGTTTTTGAGGACGAGATAACCGCCTTCGCGGTTATTTAGAGTTCCAATGCTTTTTTTACATCGTTGTTCATCAATAATTCTTCAGGGCTTTCAAGGGCTTCTTTTATAGCCACTAGGAAACCAACAGATTCCCTGCCATCAATAATGCGATGGTCATAAGATAGCGCAACATACATTACCGGTGCTACAATAATCCCTCCATCTTTGACGATTGCTCGTTCTACGATGTTGTGCATTCCCAGAATAGCACTTTGTGGCGGGTTGATGATGGGCGTTGAAAGCATGGAGCCAAACACACCTCCATTAGTGATGGTGAAGGTTCCTCCGGTCATTTCATCCACAGTGATTTCACCTTCCCTGGCGCGAATTGCCAAGCGTTTTACTTCGTTTTCCACTCCTCTGAAAGAGAGGTTCTCAGCATTTCTAATCACGGGAACCATCAAACCTTTAGGTCCTGAAACGGCAATGCTAATATCTTTATAATCATAAGTGATTTTATAGTCACCATCAATCATTGAGTTCACATCAGGGTACATTTCCAGAGCTCTTACAACGGCAAGGGTGAAAAAGGACATAAAGCCCAGACCCACACCGTGTTTGTTTTTAAAGTCTTCTTTATACTTTTCACGCAAGTCAAAAATAGCGGTCATATCCACCTCATTAAAAGTGGTGAGCATAGCAGTTTCATTTTTAGCGCTTACCAGACGTTCTGCTACTTTGCGACGCAACATAGATAATTTTTTGCGCTCTTCACCTCGTTTTCCGGGCCCCGGGGTTCCCATTGCCGGTTTTGAAGCTTGTGAAGCATCTTCTTTAGTAATACGTCCACCGCGTCCTGTGCCCACAATGTCTGAAGGAGAAATTCCTTTTTCATCGAGTATTTTCTTGGCCGCAGGTGAAGGTGTTCCGCTAGCATAGGAAGTTTCTTTCTTCTCCTCTGTGGTAGAGGTTTTTTGTTTTGGTGCAGACTTTTCTTCTTTCACTGCTTTTTTCTCTTCAGCAGGTGCTTTGCTCTCTTTTTCTTTAGATGAACCAGAAGGGGCTTCTGCACTTGTGTCGATTAAACAAACCACTTCACCAACAGCTACGGCGTCACCTTCCTCTGCTTTGAGTGTAATGGTTCCACTTGCTTCTGCGGGAAGTTCGAGTGTGGCCTTGTCGCTGTCAACTTCGGCAATGGCCTGATCTTTTTCTACATAATCGCCATCGGCTACCAGCCATTGTGCAATTTCTACTTCGGTGATGGATTCTCCCGGTGAGGGAACTTTCATTTCTAATATCATCTGTGATTATTTTATTTAAACCCTATTTTTTTGAAGGTATCACAAATTGTGATATCCTTATTACAATTTTATCTTTAATTAATTTTTAACTATTCCAAAGTTAATGATTTATCAAACACGCTGTCAATAACACGTTGATGGCGACGTTTGGAACGCACAGCACTTCCGGCGGCCGGTGCACTGTAGAACTTACGGCTGCAAATCCTGAAGTTTTTAGCTTCTTCAAAATGCATCATTAAAAAGCTGTAAGCACCCATATTTCTGGGTTCTTCCTGAGCCCACACCACATCGTCTGCATTTTTATATTTTTTAATGAAAGCGCGCATCTTGTCAACCGGCAATGGAAATAATTGTTCCAGTCTTACCAATGCGACATCGTCTCTTTTATTTTCTTCTTTAACCTCAAGTAAGTCATAATAGAATTTTCCTGTACAGAACACCAGCGATTTTACTTTTTTGATATCTGCTGTGGGGTCATCAATCATTTCCTGAAAACTTCCTTTAGCCATTTCTTCTTTGGTAGAGACTACTTTGGGGTGGCGCAGTAAACTTTTGGGTGTAAACACAATCAAAGGTTTTCTGTATTTGGTTTTCATTTGCCTTCTAAATAAATGAAAGAGGTTTGCCGGTGTTGTTACATCTGCGACAAACATATTGTCTCTGGAGCATAGTTGAAGATAGCGCTCCATACGTGCCGAACTGTGTTCTGCCCCTTGTCCTTCATAGCCGTGTGGTAAAAGCATCACAAGACCGTTTTGAAGTTTCCATTTGTCTTCTGCAGCAGAAATGTATTGATCGAGCATAATTTGGGCCCCATTACTAAAATCTCCAAATTGAGCTTCCCAAATAGCAAGCGTATCAGGGCTTGCCATGGCATACCCGTAATCAAAGCCCACCACACCATATTCTGATAGCAGTGAATTGTATATATAAAAATCGCCTTGTTCTTCTTGAATTTGATTGTGCAAAATTACTTCTTCTTCACTGTCCTCCACTTTTATAACAGCGTGGCGGTGGGAGAATGTGCCTCGCTCAACGTCTTGTCCACTAATGCGCACATCATAGCCCTCACTCAACAGGGAGCCGTAAGCCAATAGCTCACCCATTGCCCAGTCGAGTTTATTATCGTTAAAGTACATAGCTTCACGAGCTTCAATAAGTCGTTCAATTTTGCGTAAAAACTTTTTATCTTTAGGTAATTTGGTGATGACTTTGGCAATTTCTGTAAGTTTTTTTATGTCAAAGGTAGTATCCACCTCTTTCCGCATTTCATCGTGATTTGCATAATCAAAACCTTGCCACTCATCCTGCATAAAAGGAGTTACTGTTGTTTTTTCCTGCTTACGCGAAATCTCAAGTTTTTCTTCCAGTTGGTTTTTATAAGTTTCTTCCAGTTGGGAGACAAATTGATCATCAATGATGCCTTCACTTTTTAATTTTTCAGCATAAATATCTCGCGGATTTTTATGTTTTGCAATGGCTTTGTAAAGTTTTGGTTGCGTAAAACGAGGTTCATCACCCTCGTTGTGGCCATACTTTCTATAACCCAGCAAATCAATAAACACATCACGTCCAAAAGCCATTCTGTACTCCAATGCAAAGGTAGCGGCGTGAACCACAGCCTCCACGTCGTCTGCATTGACATGCAGAACAGGAGATAGCGTTACTTTTGCTACATCTGTACAATAAGTTGATGAGCGACCATCTAGATAGTTTGTAGTGAATCCGACTTGGTTGTTGATAACAATATGGATGGTTCCCCCGGTTTTATAGCCGTCAAGTTGTGCCATTTGCACGATTTCATAAACGATTCCTTGACCGGCAATAGCAGCGTCACCGTGCACCACAATAGGAAGTACTTTTTGAAGGTCTCCTTTAAAGTGACGGTCTTGTTTGGCTCTTGTAATTCCTTGCACAACAGCACCCACAGTTTCCAGATGTGAAGGGTTGGGCGCTATGTTGATGTTTATTTGTTTTCCGTTTTTGGTTTCCTGATTTGCAGTCCAGCCAAGGTGGTACTTAACATCGCCGTCAAACAACTCTTGTTCATAGTCTTTACCGTCAAATTCACTAAAAATGTCTTTAGCACTTTTTCCAAATATATTCACCAGGGTGTTGAGGCGTCCTCGGTGTGCCATACCCATTACAAATTGTTCTGCACCCATTGTAGCAGCTTTTTCAATTATGGCGTCAATGGCAGGTATGAAGCTTTCTCCTCCTTCCAGTGAAAAACGTTTTTGACCCACATATTTGGTGTGCAAAAAGGATTCAAATGAGACGGCTTCATTAAGTTTTTCAAGAATATGTTTTTTTTCAGAATCTGAAAAATTGGGGTGGTTATCGTTTTTATGCAGCCAATTTTGAATCCATTGAATTTCTTCAGGTTTTCTAATGTAAGTGTACTCAACACCAATAGATTGACAGTAAATTTTTGACAAATGCGAAATGATTTCGCGTAAGCTTGCCGAGCCAATTCCAATGAGTTCACCGGCATTGAAAACTGTGTCTAAATCTTTTTCGCTTAGAGCAAAATTTTCCAAGTCCAGAGTTGGAGCATATTTTCTGCGCTCTCTCACAGGGTTTGTGAGAGTAAATAGGTGTCCGCGTTTGCGATAGCCTTCAATGAGTTGAATGACCCGAAATTCTTTTTCAAGATTTTCTAGTTTGGGTTCACAAAATTCATCAGGGTTTTCTGTTGAAACTTGATTTGTAGAACTTCCGTTTTGGCCAAAATCAAACCCTTGAAAAAAAGCGCGCCAACTAGGTTCTACGGCATCGGGGTTTTCTAAATATTGGTCATAGAGGTCAGCAAAATATTGAGAATGTGCTGCGTTTAAGAAGGAAAATTGATCCATAATATGGGTACGTACTTAACGTTTCAAATAAATTGTGACAAAAGTACAATAATTCCAAATCATACTAAAAAAATGTTTTTATATTTAGGAATCATTTAGTAAAGCTAAAATTATGGGGTTTAAAGTAATACCTTTATTTATTGTCGTATCTTCTTTTTGGTTCAGTTCGTTTGCTCAAATTGACCTTTCTTCTGTACAATCTAACAAGAAGGACTTTTGGAAACAGGTTAGTTTTGGGGGAGGTGTAGGGCTCAGTTTTGGAGACGGTTATTTTTCAGGTGGGATCTCACCCAGTGCTGTTTATAATTTCAATCAATATTTTAGTAGCGGCTTGGGGTTGACCTATAATTATTTGAGTGACAAACGCAGCAATCCTGATTATAAATCTTCAGCTTATGGCGGAAGTGTCATAACACTGTTTCATCCCATTAGAGAAATTCAGCTCTCTGCTGAACTTGAAGGCATACAGGTAGATCGCACATTTTTATTCTCAGAGGGTGATGTAGAAGATAATTTTTTTCAGGAAGCACTTTTTCTGGGAGCCGGTTATAGAACAGGAAACCTCACCATGGGGGTAAAATATGATGTCCTTCACGACAGCAATCGCAGTATTTACGGCTCGGCTTTCCTGCCTTTTGTGAGAGTCTATTTCTAAGTTATTCTGTAAATTAATTGATTGGCAAAATGGCTGAGTTGTTTTTTTCCTGATTCACTGATTTGAAGATTGTTGAGAAGTTGGATCGCAACTTCTGTAAAGTGTTTTATTTTTAGTTTTGTTTTTTCTTGTGCTCCTGAATTTATAAAAATTTGGGTTACGGCTTCAATTTTATCTGCAGAGTTTTTGGGTTGCAGGCTGTAAAGTTGTTCCAACTCTATACTGTCTGTTGCAGACGCTTCCATTTTAGCGGTAAGATATAGATACGTTTTTTTATTTGAAATGATATCTCCTCCCACTTGTTTTCCAAAACTTTCAGGGTCCCCAAAAACATCGAGATAATCATCTTGTATTTGAAAAGCAATACCCAGATTTCTTCCAAACTCATAAATAGCATTTTGACACTGTTTTGAAGCGCCTGCAATAATGGCTCCCATTTGCATGGAAGCACCCACGAGCACCGCTGTTTTAAAATTTATCATATGGAGGTATTCTTCAGTAGAGACACTGTCCCTTTCTTCAAAATCAACATCATATTGCTGTCCTTCACAAACCTCAATAGCGGTTTTACTAAAAAGTTTTGCCAACTGCTGAAAAGTATTTGCTTCATAATTTTCAAATAATTGATAAGCCAATATCAACATAGCATCACCGGAAAGAATACCCGTATTAATATCCCATTTTTCATGAACAGTTTCTTTTCCCCTGCGCAATGGAGCATTGTCCATTATATCATCATGTATCAAAGAAAAATTGTGAAACAACTCAACAGCAAGAGCAGCATTCAAGGCCTTTTGATGTGGTGTGTTAAATAGTTCACAGGACATCAACGTGAGAATGGGTCTTAAGCGCTTACCTCCCAAAGAGAGTATGTATGAAATGGGTTCATACAGGTTTTGGGGTTCTTTGGTTTTTATATTTTCAGAAAGGTAGTTAAGAAAAGTCGTTTTATAATTTTCTAATGGGATCATGCATTTAAAATTTTTTGCTAAAATACCTTTTTCTCTTCAATCCATATATAGAACTCATCTTGACTTTTTCCAATTGGTTAAAAAATCGCTCTTTTGAGCCTGTCTTTTGTCTTTTTCTCCTTCCGTCCGCCACAGGTGGATGCAACTCTAAAAAGCCTTCAATCAGACTCAAAATAGCTGATTTTCACTTTAATCAAAAAAGTCAAGATGATTTCTACCTCAAAAATATTCTATGTTAATTTTATGTAAAACTTAGGAAACTATTTTTGTATCTAAAGTTTCCTAGCTATATTTGCTGACTTTTATGAGAGAAAAAATTTTAGAAATAGCAAGCGAGATGTTTTTAAACCTGGGTTTTAAAAGCGTTACTATGGATGATATCGCCAGTGAAATGGGGATCTCTAAAAAAACCATTTACCAGCATTTTGATAATAAAACAAAACTGGTGGAAGCCACAACAGATTATGTGTTTCATTTTGTATGCACCGGGATTGATTGCATTAGGGCTGAAAACAAAAACCCAATTGCAGAGCTTTTTCAGATTAACACATTTATTAAACAATTGCTTAAAAATGAAAAAGCTTCACCCCAGCACCAATTGCAAAAGTATTACCCCCGCATTTACAAAAAACTAAAAGCAAATCAATTTTCAATTATGCACGAGTGTGTTATTGAAAATCTTAAAACAGGAATGGAACTGGGCTTATACAGAGAAAATATTAAGCCTGAAATTATTGGCAGGTTTTATTTTTTAGGGGCCACAGGAATTAAAGATCAGGATTTATTTCCGCCTGATATCTATAGTCCCAATGATGTTGTAGATCTATTTTTGGAATATCACTTGCGTGGAATTGTAACAAAAAAGGGAGAAAAAGAACTCATGAAATACATCAATCAAATCAATTAATCAACCTGCTAAACTATGAAGAACTTCTTGAAAATCAGTTTGCTTTTGATGAGTGTTTTTGGATTTGCTCAGGAGCAAAAATCATATAATTTCTCGTTAGAAGAAGCTGTTAATTTTGCAATAGACAGTAATTACACGGCCATCAATTCAAAGCGGGAGGTACTGGCTGCACTCAAACAAAAATGGGAAACTACCGCTACAGGCCTGCCTCAAATCAATGCAGGTGTCGATTACAGAAACAATTTAAAACAACCGGTGAGCTTAATTCCTGCTGAGTTTACAGGTGGAGAGCCTGGCACTTTTGAGCCCGTTATTTTTGGGGTGCCTCAAACGATGACTGCAACTGCCACTCTCAATCAATTGTTGTTTGATGGATCCTATATTGTGGCACTTCAAGCATCAAAAACGTTTTTGGAATATTCAAAAAACCTCGAAGAAAAAACCACTTCAATAGTGAGGAAAGAGGTGATAAACGCATATGGTTCTGTTTTGCTTTCGCAAGAAAACATAAAAATTCTAGAGAGTAATAAAGAAACCCTGGCAAAAAACTTAAATGAAACCTCAGAAATATTTAAAAATGGTCTTGCTGAAGAAGAAGACGTTGAGCAACTGCAGATCACACTTTCAAATATAGAAACCCAGTTAAACAATTCAAAACGAGTATTGGACCTTTCGCAACAGCTTTTTAATATCACTTTGGGAATTGATTTAGATGCAAACGTTATACTCACTGAAAGCCTAGATAACTTAATTATTCAAAACATCGATCTACAACTTCTGGCAGAAGAACTTTCACTGGAAAACAATGTTGATTACAAAATTGCAAACAACTTCACAGAACAACGCCGTTTGGAACTAAAACTTGAAAAGTTTAAAGCCCTGCCCACACTAAGCGCTTTTATAAATTATGGGACACAGGCAAACAGTAACACCTTTACTTTTCTCGATTCAGACCAGCGCTGGTTTCAATCATCAATCGCAGGGGTGAGCTTACAGGTTCCCATTTTTAGTTCGTTGGGAAGAACTGCCAAAACCCAACGTGCCGAAATAGCTTTTGACCAATCAAAAACAGAATTTGATGAGGCCATTCAACGCATTAAACTTGAAGCCAATTCAGCTAAAAATAACTATGAGTTTGCAATAGAAAAATATGAAAACTCAAAAAATAATTTAAATCTCGCTGAGCGTATTGAGCGAAAAAACCAAATCAAATTTTTTGAAGGACTTAGCAGCAGCTTTGATTTGCGACAAGCACAACTCCAGCTCTACTCGGCTCAACAAGAATACCTCCAGGCAATACTTGATGTGATTGTCCAAAAAGCAGAACTTGAACGCATTTTAAATACTACCAACTAAAAATCAAACCCATGAAAAAGACCCTATATATTTTATTCATCTCAGCAATTCTCGCCTCTTGCTCAAACTCAAACACAAACCAAAGTGTTCAGGAAGCAATCGACTCTGGCGATTTGAACGTAATGGTTCAAAAAAGAGAACAAATTCTTACCTCTTATGACAGTATTGGCAAGTTGTTATCTCAACTTGAATTGGCTATTGCCGAAAAGGATACCACTTCTAGATATCCGCTGGTAACTGTTTTTGAAGTAAAAGACACTGTGTTTTCAAGATTCGTGGCTATACAGGGTAATGTCGAGACTTCAGAAAACATCCTTATTTACCCGGAATATCAGGGTGTCCTTTCCCAAGTTTATGTGAAACAGGGACAACAAGTAAACAAAGGGCAAACCCTTGCAAAAATTGATGACGGTGGCTTGTCGAGCCAGTTAGCGCAACTGGAAACACAATATGAATTAGCAAAGACCACTTATGAAAGGCAACAACGTTTGTGGGATCAACAAATTGGAAGTGAAATACAATTACTACAAGCAAAAACCAATATGGAAGCTTCTGAAAGTGCCGTAAAACAATTACAATCCCAATTGGGAAAAACAACCATTCGCGCACCTTTTTCAGGAGTAATCGATGAGATAATTACGGAGCAAGGAAGTGTGGTTGGACCCGGTGGAATGGCATTGATGCGCTTAGTGAATTTGAGTGATATGCGCGTCAAAGCTGCGGTTCCTGAAAATTACCTGCAAAGTGTGGCAAAAGGAGACCCCGTAAAAATAAATTTTCCGGCCATTCAGGAAACGGTTGATGGAAAAATTTCAGTAGTGGGAAGTTTTATAAACCCCACAAACAGAACATTTCAGGTGGAAGTTGAAATCCCTAATACAGAACAAAAAATCAAGCCAAACCTGATGGCTAGCCTTCAGATTAATGATTATAAAAATGAATCCGCACTGGCAATTCCCTCAAATTGTATTATTGAAAATGCCATTGGGGAAACCTTTGTTTATGTCCTAAAAGAAAGAGAAGGAAGCATCGCTCAAGTAGAACGCACACAAATTGAAACCGGAAAAAAGAACAACGGCTTTGTAGAGGTTTTAAACGGGCTTTCAAATGAAGATGTCATAGTTCAGGGCGGGGCATTGACCCTAAAAGATGGAGCAAGAATAACGATTCAATCAGCAAACTAAAGCGTTATGGCAGATAAAAAAATAAAGTATTTTGGGCTCTCAAACTGGTCGATAAACAACAGAATGACTGTGTTTGTGTTGATTGCAATCGTGACTTTTGGCGGGTTGTTGTCTTATTTAAATTTACCCCGTGAATCCTTTCCTGAGGTGATTGAAAATAAAGTATATGTGAGTTCACTCCTTCCGGGGAACTCAGCAGAAGATGTTGAGAGACGCGTTACCAAACCACTCGAAGATGAGATCAATGACATTTCAGGTGTCGTAAAAATCACTTCAAACTCTTTGCAGGATTATTCCATGATTACAGTTGAGTTTGAAGAATCTTTAACGATTGAAGAAGCAAAAACAAGGGTAAAAGACAAAGTAGATGCGGTTAAAGCACTCCAGGACTGGCCCACCCTTGATGGAGGTGTAAAAGTGGAACCCAATGTGTTTGACCTCAATATTTCTGAGATTATGCCCGTTGCCCAAATTAACCTCAAAGGAGATTTTACTCAAGAGCAACTCAAAAAATTTGCAGAAGACCTTCAGGATCGCATTGAAGAATTCCCGGAGGTAAAAGAAGCTACTCTGCTCGGGGTTCAGGACAAGGAAGT
This sequence comes from Flavobacteriaceae bacterium, assembly GCA_024742935.1. Taxonomy (GTDB): domain Bacteria; phylum Bacteroidota; class Bacteroidia; order Flavobacteriales; family Flavobacteriaceae; genus Planktosalinus. The sequence continues at coordinate 42,479 of JANSXN010000009.1, read as the reverse complement.
TGAAGTGGCCGTTGATGTATTTAAAATGATGGCAGCAGAGGTAAGTTTTGGACAAATAATTTCAGCCATTCAGGATGAAAATACAACCATTTCGGGCGGAAATATTATAGAAAATGGCTTGCGCCGAAATATCAGAGTCATAGGTGAAATTCAAAGTCCCGATGAATTAGAAAACATCGTTGTTAAAGAAGATAAAGGAGCTGTTTATTTAAGAGATATCGCCACCATTAACTTCAGACCCAAAGATGCCACTACTTATGCCAGAGAATATGGACAGCCGGTAGTAATGCTAAGTATCAAGAAGAAAGCCGGTGAAAATATGATCACGGCGATGCAAAAAATTAAGGAACACATCCCAGAAGCACTTGAAACTTACTTGCCATCTACACTTGATATTACCATTACAAGCGATGAATCCACAAGAACTGAAGACCAAGTGGCAGAGTTGGAAAACAGTATCATTTTTGGGGTGATTCTCGTGATTAGTGTTTTGATGTTTTTCCTTGGTTTTAGAAATGCCCTTTTTGTGGGGATTGCGATTCCCTTATCGATACTGCTTTCGTTTTTAATACTGCCCATTGCAGGAAACATAGTGGGGGTAAACCTCACCTTGAATACCATGGTTCTTTTTGCAACCGTAATGGGTCTTGGGATGCTTGTTGACAATGGGATTGTAGTGGTGGAAAACGTCTATCGATTGATGGATGAAGGCGTTCCCAGAATGGAAGCTGCAAAACAGGGTGTGGGCGAAATTGCCTGGCCCATAATTGCATCAACGGCAACCACGCTGGCGGCATTTTTACCGCTCGGTTTCTGGCCGGGCATTATGGGTAAATTTATGATCTTTTTTCCGCTCACGCTTTCGGTGGTATTGTTTTCTTCCTTGTTTGTGGCATTGGTCATCAATGCGACTTTGACTTCGGCGTTTATGAAAACCCATGAGGAAGAAATGTCCCGGGCGACGATAATCAAAATAAGTGGAGCACTTTTTATTTTTGGAATCTTACTATTGATTTCAGGTTTGTTTGATACACATATCATTTTTAAGATTTTGGGCTCTATCGTTTTGTTGGGCTCCCTTGTGCTTATTTACAGAGGCTGGAAAGACAGAACCAAAACAGCCTTATTAAAAAAAGGAATTGCAATTTTTGCAGTAGGTATTTTGTTTGCAATTTTAGGTTTTGTTGGCGGCCCCAAAGCACTTATAGGTTTTGGAAACCTCTTTATTTTTGTTTCTATTTCGTTGTGGTTTTTCAAATATTTGTTAATTCCCTCTTCCAAGCGTTTCCAATTCAAAACACTACCCAGAATTGAAAGAACCTACCAGCGGTTTTTAGATTTTGCACTAAGGGGGAGCAATGCGTATAAATTCTTTTTTGGAACGGTTGGCTTGTTAGTCTTGGCAATTGTTGTGTTTATGACTTTCACGCCACCGGTGCTTTTCTTTCCTGAAAACCAACCCAATCAAGCCATTGTTTATATAGAATATCCCGAAGGAACCGATATAGAAAAAACCAATGAACTAACTGCTATTGTGGAGCAGCAGGTATTTGATGTTTTGGATCAATATAAATACACCACTGAGGACGGTAACACTTATAATTATATGGCAGAGTCCATAATTTCTCAGGTGGGTGAAGGCTCCGGTAACCCTATGGTTGATGGCGCATCACAAAACGAAATGCCTCACAGAGGTAAAGTCATGGTTTTGTTTAGGCAATACAAATACCGTTTTGATGAAAGTGGAAATAAAATAAGCAGTAGTGATGTCCTTACAGAAATTAGAAATGCTGTACAAGGCTATCCCGGTGCCAGTATTATTACTGATAAAGACCAGGCGGGACCACCGGCAGGTTATGCCATTAATCTGGAATTGAAAGGGGAGGATTATTATGAATTGATAGAAGAAGCAAGAAATGTACAAGCTTATATCAACAATCTTGGAATACCCGGAATAGAAGAATTGAATCTCGATGTAAACCAAAGCAAACCCGAAATGGAAGTCGTGGTTGACCGAATGAAAGCCGGCGAACTGGGCGTAAGTACTGCACAAGTGGGACAAGCACTGCGTTCTGCAATTTATGGATTTGACGCTTCAACTTTTAAGGATGGAGATGATGATTTTGATATCATCGTGCGCTTTGACGGTGACAGTAGATATGATGAAAGCGCTTTGTTTAATCAAAATATAACCTTTAGAGATAATCAAGGAAACTTGAAACAAATTCCACTTTCTACGTTGGTTACCACCAAAAATTTAGCAACATTCAGTTCCATAAAGCGGAAAGATTTAAAACGTGTGATTACTGTTTACTCAAATGTTTTGGAGGGGTTTAATCCAACTGAAACTGTTCAAAAAATTGAAGCTGCCCTTGAAAACTACCCTATGCCCAGGAACATTAGTTATGCCTTTACCGGCGAACAAGAAGAAATGGCAAAAAATATGGAGTTTCTTTCGGGTGCTCTTGTGATAGCGTTGCTTCTTATTTTATTGATTATTGTGGGTCAATTCAATTCCATTTCAAAACCAATTATGATTTTTGTGGCAATCGTTTTGAGTTTTATTGGAGTGTTTTTTGGACTGGTTATCTTCCAAATGGAGTTTGTGGTGTTGATGACAATGATGGGAATTATATCTCTGGCCGGGATTGTAGTAAACAATGCCATTGTTTTGATTGACTATACCCAGCTACTTATCGATCGAAAAAAGGATGAACTGGATGTGCCGTATAAGAAATTACTTAGCAGAGAACAATACAGAGAAGCCATCATAGCAGCAGGAACAAACAGGCTGCGCCCGGTGTTGCTTACTGCAATCACAACCATACTTGGTTTGTTGCCACTTGCCGTGGGCTTAAACTTGAACTTTTTTACCTTATTTACCGAATTTGACCCGCAAATCTATGTGGGAGGTGACAACAATATCTTTTGGAAACCCATGTCATGGACCATTATTTTTGGATTGACGTTTGCCACATTTTTAACATTGGTTATCGTTCCAACAATGTTTTATTTATTGAATAGGGCAAAAATCAGGTTCTATAATGATAAAAATGGAATTCAGTCTAAACAAATTGCTTAAGAAAATGTCCTCAACCTAAGTTGGGGATTTTTTTTATATTAAATTTGCACCTCAAAACAGCAAAAGCATGTACAGATCACACACTTGTGGCGAATTAAGAGCAGCAGAAATAGGTAAAGAAGTTACATTGGCCGGATGGGTTCAAAAAACCCGTGATAAAGGATTTATGGTTTGGGTAGATTTACGTGACCGCTATGGTGTTACTCAACTCATTTTTGATGAAGAACGCACACCAAAAGAAATGGTTGCTAAGGCCAGAGAATTGGGTCGCGAATTTGTCATTCAAATCACCGGAAAGGTCATTGAACGTGAATCAAAAAACAATCAAATGCCCACCGGCGAAATTGAAATTTTGGTCACAAACCTTGAGATACTAAATACATCATTAACGCCTCCCTTTACAATTGAAGATAAAACAGATGGCGGTGATGATTTGCGTATGAAATACCGCTATCTGGACATACGCCGCAATCCTGTGCGTGAAAATTTGATTTTTCGCCACAAGGTGAGTATGGAAGTGAGAAAATACCTTTCAGAAAAAGGATTTGTGGATGTTGAAACACCTTATTTAATCAAGTCAACACCTGAAGGTGCCCGTGATTTTGTGGTGCCTTCCAGAATGAATGAAGGTCAGTTTTATGCCTTGCCACAATCACCACAAACCTTCAAGCAACTTTTGATGGTGGGCGGAATGGATAAGTATTTTCAAATCGTAAAGTGCTTTAGAGACGAAGATTTAAGAGCAGACCGCCAACCGGAGTTCACTCAGATTGACTGCGAAATGGCGTTTGTGGAACAGGAAGGTATTCTAAATACTTTTGAAGGTTTGACCAGACATCTTTTAAAAGAAATCAAAGGAGTTGCCGTTGAAAAATTTCCCAGAATGACTTATGATGAGGCGATGCAAACCTATGGAAATGACAAACCCGATATTCGATTTGGGATGGAGTTTGGTGAACTCAATGATGTTGCACAACATAAAGAATTCAACGTTTTTAACGATGCAGAATTGGTCGTAGGAATTGCAGTGCCGGGAGGCGCAAATTACACCAGAAAAGAAATAGATGCACTTATTGATTGGGTGAAACGCCCTCAGGTGGGTGCCTTGGGTTTGGTTTATGTAAAATGTAATGAAGACGGCAGCTACAAATCATCGGTAGATAAATTTTATAATGAAGAAGATTTTGTAAAGTGGGCCGAAAAAACCGGAGCAAAACCCGGTGATTTGATTTGTGTGCTTTCAGGAGAAACAAATAAAGTGCGGGCACAACTTAGTGCGCTTAGGATGGAACTTGCAAACCGTTTGGGTTTAAGAAAACCGAATGAATTTGCACCTTTATGGGTTGTTGATTTTCCACTTTTGGAATGGGACGAAGAGACAAAACGTTATCATGCAATGCACCACCCCTTTACTTCGCCAAAACCCGGGCAAATGGAATTGCTCAAAACCCACCCAGGTGATGTGAAAGCCAACGCCTATGATTTGGTTTTAAATGGAAACGAAATTGGGGGTGGTTCCATAAGAATTCACGACCGAAAAGTTCAAGAACAAATGTTTGATTATTTGGGATTCACTCCTGATGAGGCCCAAGCACAGTTTGGGTTTTTAATGGAGGCATTTCAATATGGAGCACCTCCTCATGGTGGTATTGCTTTTGGTCTTGACAGGCTCGTGTCCATCTTAGGCGGTCAGGAAACTATCAGAGATTTTATTGCCTTCCCTAAAAACAATTCCGGAAGGGATGTGATGATCGATGCCCCTGCGACCATTGATGATTCCCAGCTTAAGGAGTTGCATTTAAAGTTGGATTTATAAAAGTTTGTGAAGATGAAAATCGCGATTCCATTCTTCTTTTTTCTTTCAGTAATTTTAGTTCTCTTGGGCTTTTATTTCAAATCTGAGAATCTTGCCAAAGGGGAACTTTTTATTGGGCTTGGAGTTGTTTGTGGGTTTTTAATCACCATGCCACTTTTTTTATACAATCGCTGGAAAGACAGGGACGTAAAAGACTACATGCTTACCCAGGATAGCTTCAAAAAAATGAGAGAGTATGAAGCTAATAAAGACAAGGAAAAAGCAGAGACAAAAACTAACGAAAGTAAAGATGCGTAATTATTAATCACGCATTTTACCTACAATACCATCAACTTTTCTTCTAAGCTTGTTGAGACAAGACACAAATGATTTTCCAATATTATCAGAGTGATCTGTAACAATAATGGGTTGCCGGTTTAATAACCGAGCTTCCATAAGGCACTTTTTATCGTTTAAACCGGATTTGTCACTGTTTTCATCACTTAAGTGAACCTCCACACGGCTAATAAGGTTGTCAAAACGCCCTAATTTTTTTTCAACTTTAGATTTTAAGTCATCTTTAGCCTCTTGGGTAATTTCAATGTTCTTGTCTGAATTGATTTGAATTTGCATTTAAATATGTTTTTAATTTTTGGTTAAGCACTAAAATAAGACTCCTATTTTTCAGAGAGCTATCATTTAATACAAAATTATGAATATTCTCAAAATTGATGAATGTATAATGGTGTCATTTTAAAAAGAACAATTTTGATGTTTTGATTTAAAACTATTTTGAAAAAAGCTTAAAAAGCCATTTGTTTTTGCTTGATGAGGTGACTTTTGTTAATCTAAATTTGACTATAATAATCTCATTTAATATTGAAAAATAAAAATTTTTTTGGTTTTTTTTAACAATTCAGCTATTATTCTGTTATATTTACACTTTATTAATTTATTTATTTATTACAATGGAAGGAACAGTAAAATTTTTTAATGAGTCAAAAGGTTATGGCTTTATAACCAACGACGAAACAGGTAAAGACATTTTTGTACACGCCTCAGGACTTAATGGTGAAGCATTAAACGAGGGTGACAAAGTAGAGTACGTTGAAGAAGAAGGAAGAAAAGGTGTGGTTGCAGCTCAAGTGAGAGTTATCCACGACTAAAGAGATATACTTTTAGAGTTTTTAGACCCACTTTTTTAGGTGGGTTTTTTATTTGAGGTAAATTTGTGTAATGAAATAAATTCCATTTTCATTTTTTAAAACACTAATTCCTGTATGCGTATTGTTTGCCTCAATGGCTTGCCGGTGTAAAGGACTTTGTAGCCACGCCTGAAGTAAGTGAGGTGCGCTGTGAATACCCATCGCAACGTTTTCTTTCACACCTGTAAAACCTAAAGACAGAAAATAATTTTGTCTATCGGGAAAATTATTATGGTGAAGCGCATTACTCTCAATAAGATGTTTTGTGTGTTCAAACGCAATTTGATTGGCTTCTGGACTCAATGTTAGCTCGTTTTGATTTATGGATACAAGATATTCATTTAAAGTTTGAAGAAAATTACTTTCAAAAGTAAAATCCCTTTCAAAAACTACTTGAGCTTGAGAGACATTGTAAATTGTAGGTTCACTTTCAAGGCTATCCTCAACAGTACAGGATTGAAATAAAAAAGCTGTGAATAAAAGAATAGAAAATCTTCTACAAGGTTTTTGGGGATGAAGCATAATTATTTTGTTACTTAAATACAATAACAAAACAATCTGGGTTTCATTTACCCTACCTTAAAGTTTTAAAACAAAAAAATCAAATTCAGAATAATAACAATTGCTGCGACTATAAAAATTGCAACTAATTGAGGTTTACTAATAATTAATTTTGTTGTGGTTATTTTATCTCTTGATAACATTGTGACCTAATTTTAATAGTATAAAAAAAATGTAATTAGGTTAAGAAGTATTACTAGAATCGAGGCAGATTTTACAAGTAACGGTAATGTGATTTTCATAAAAAAAAATTTAGAGGTCAACAATACATCGTCTAAATATCACTTTTTATGGGGAGGTAAAGAAGTAACTGACTTATTTTCTTACAAATATAGGGTATTTTGGTTAAAAAGATATACGTAGAATTACGTATTTTAAAAATTAATTTTGTCTTGATTTTCTTTTGCCCAGATGAGAAGAGAATTTGTTTTGGGTTCCAGGTTTAATTTTTGAATGATGTTGCTGCGATGTTTTTCAACTGTGCGAGGAGAGATAAACAACACATCTGCAATTTCTTTATTTGTTTTATCTTTTGCAATGAATTTCAATATTTTTCTTTCTGAGGGAGTAAGCGACTGTAAATGATTGTTTTTTGGTGTATTGAGTTGAAGCAGTTCCTTGATTTTGTTACTAAAATAAGGTTTATTCGGTAAAACAGAAGCGATGCAATTTTCAATTTCCTCTATCGCAAAATCTTTTAATAAATATCCATAAATATGCAATTCTTTTGCTTCAAAATAAAGTGATGCTTCTTTGTGAAAAGTCATTAAAATAATTTTGGTTTTAAGTTTTTTTTCATTGCATTTTTTTGCGATATCTATTCCTGATAAATGAGGCATTTGTATGTCTAGTATGGCAATGTCTGGGCTCAATTTTTCAATCAGGTCTAACGCTTTATTTCCATCTGAAGCACTGCCAATAATATTGTATTTCTTTTCAATCAAAAAATCATTTAGACCCTTTAACAAAAGTGGATGATCATCTGCAGTTATTATGGAGTTAAAATTCATTTTTTAGGTATAATAAATGTAAGTGTAGTTCCTTTGCCGGTTGTTTCTGAATCAATTTTCATAATACCTTGAAGAAGCCGTGTTCTTTCCTTGAGTGTTTTTAAGCCGAGACTATTAAAATCGTTTTTTCGTTCAGAAAAATCAAATCCAACACCGTTATCACGAATGCACATTTGAACATCTTTTTCTTTGTTAGTAATTTCAATCTTTACAGCAGATGCTTTAGAATGTTTTAATACATTGTTCAAACTCTCCTGAACAATACGATATATATTCACTTCTTTTTCTATACTGAAAATCCCATCGATATTTTCAATTTCTTTGGTAATGAAAAGCGCTGTGGTTTCATCAATTTGATAGAGAATATTTTCAATGGCTTTGGTGATTCCAAGTTCTTGAAGTTGAAAGGGATGGAGTGCTCTCGAGATGGAACGAACCTCCTCAATGGCATTTTCTACCAGATTTTTTGTTGAATCATCCTTATTCAATACCACTTTATTTTTAATTAGAAGCAAACTTTGACCAATACCATCGTGTAAATCTTTTGAAACTCTTTTTCTTTCCTCTTCCTGAGCCAAAAGTAAATCCTGAGTGTATTTTTCCTGAAGTTCTTTTTTAACCTTGAGACTTTTCTGATTTTTGTAAAGAAATATAAGTAGAAAACCAAAGCTCAAGGCAACGCCTCCATAAAAAAATTGTTTTTTAATAGAGCTGTTTTTTTCCTCTAAGATTGCGATACTGTTTTTTTTCTCATTGAGCTCTTTTTCTTGCCTTTCTGTTTCATAAAGAGTTTGATAATAAATCAGAGCATTTGTATTGCTTTGATTGTATAGAGAGTCTTTTAAATTGGAGTGTTTCTCTAAATGATAAAAAGCACGTTCATTGTCGTTCAAATTTGAGTAAATTTCAGAAAGTGATTTATGAGTATGTATATTTTCTTCGTCCAGACCAATGCTTTCAACAAGTGTAAGTCTTTTTAAACTATTTTCTTTAGCTTCGTTCCATTGTTTGCTCTCCTTTTGATAATGAATCAATGCCATTAAATAGATAGAATTGGCATATTTGTCATTTGGAATCTCACTCAGGTAATCCTGTGCTTTTTCCAAAAAATTTAAAGCCTCATAGGAGTTTTTAGTTGAACTGAAATGGTCTGATAGCGAACTGTAAACAGCAGTATATACAAATGGAGGGTTTAAAGCTGAATCAGCATATTTTAAAGCTTCTTGAAGGTACTCATACCGTAAGTCGTTTTTCTCAAGTTTTTTATAATCTATAGATTGGTTGTAATATTGAGTACTCAAATATTGAAATAATTTTAAATCCAATAGACTTTTAATTAATGAAGATCTTTGCTCAAGTGACTTTTCTAAAAACCCGTTTTTACTGTACATGACAATTTCGCCACTGCGAGCATGTAACATATACTCAAAGTCTTTTTCTTTTTCAAAAAGGTCATATGCTGCTTTATAATCCTCACTCGCAGCTACAAATTGGCCCAAAGCAGAATAAGCCTGCCCTCTAAACAAAAAAGCATCAGCTTTGTAAATAGCATCTTTTTCTTCATAGATTTCAATGGCCAAACTGTAATCATCAATCGCCTTTTGAGTGTTAATGTTGAAATATGCACCTCCGCGTTTTAAATAAATACCTCCCCTTAAAAAACTGTCAGTTAAGTTTTTTTCATGTTTTATAACACGGTTCAACAGATTAATGGATTTTTGCGGATTGCTGAGGTAATTAATCAAGGGAAAAGAAACATTCATTGCCTTTTTTGTCATATCATCATAACGACCCGCTTTCTCAGCTAAGTTTATGTAAGCAACAGAATTATCTACAAATTCAACAAAATTGCTCTCTTTCCAATGAATGGTGAGCAAGGAATCGATAGCGGTGAGTTTTAATTCAATATCAGATGTAGTGTCAATCACTTTTTTGTAATATTCCACCTCCACTTGAGCGTTGGCAGTAAAAAGTGATAAACAAAAAAAGAGTGTAAAAACAAAGAATATTTTTTTCACTTGGGGCAAATTTTATTTAAAGATACAAAAAACAAAGACTGATGTGAACTATTTTTTTAAATACACACAATTTCTTCCATAATCAATCACGGCCCTTGCTTGTTTTAAAACATCAGCACCAATGATTCCGTTCACTGCATCTGCTTCAGCAATTTGAAGCGCTTCATTCACGTGGGTTAAATCAAACACTACAAAATCCACTTTTTTATCTTTCCATTCACCAATTTCAAGTGAATAGCCTTCAGCAATCTGAGTGACCATATTTGTCGCGCCTGCACCGGCTGCTTTTACCTCACTTTCCATCACATCAAGATCAAAATGTGCAATACTGTCCATCCCAATACAACTATTTGAAGCCCCTGTGTCAAGAATAAATGTGCCTAAAATGCCATTAACTTTTGCCTTGATTTCAAAATGATTTGAGTTTATTTTCTTTAAAGCAATGCGCTTAAAGTTTTTGGATTCTAAAAATATTCGTAAACTGCTCAATTCTATTTTTTTTGACAAAGATAACTCATCAAAATCAATTAGTTTTGCAATTATGATTTTAACTGACTCCCACACACATCTATACAGTAAGCAATTTGATGAAGATCGTGATGCTATGATGCAACGTGCTTTTGACCAAAAAATCAAACGTTTTTTTATTCCTGCGATTGATTCTTCTTATGCTGAGGCTATGTATGAATTGGAAAAAAAGTATTCTGAAAATGTATTTTTAATGATGGGTTTGCACCCCACTTCTGTTAAAGAAAACTATGAAGATGAGTTGACCTTTGTTGAACAGCAATTTGAAAATCGTGATTTTTATGCCGTGGGCGAAATTGGAATTGATCTTTATTGGGACAAAAGCACTTTGACTATTCAACAGGACGCTTTCAGAAGACAGATTCAACTGGCAAAACAAAAAAAACTTCCCATTGTGATTCATTGCAGGGATGCTTTTGATGAAATATTTGAAGTATTGGAAACCGAAAAATCTGATGACTTATTTGGAATATTTCACTGTTTTACGGGAACTCAGGAACAAGCAAAACAAGCCATTTCTTACAATATGAAACTAGGCATTGGAGGCGTGGTTACTTTTAAAAACGGGAAGATTGATCAATTTCTGAATGAAATCGCATTGGAACACATCGTTTTAGAAACAGATTCACCCTATTTGGCACCGGCACCTTTTCGCGGCAAGCGCAACGAAAGTAGTTATTTAATGCTTGTTGCAGAAAAAGTAGCTAAATTGTACGGTATTTCAGTTGAAGAAGTCGCAGCTATAACAACCCAAAACTCAAAAGACATTTTTGGTGTATAGTTGTGAGGCGTAATTAATAGAATTTTTATTTTTGAACCTGACACAGCCTGCCCCGACAAGTCGGGGAGCGCAGCGAACTGTGCGAAGCAAAACCTGAAACCTTGAACAAGAAACCAAACATACTACTCATTTACACCGGCGGAACCATCGGTATGATTAAGGATTTTGAATCCGGAGCTCTGAAAAGTTTTAATTTTGATGAATTGTTAGCTCACATCCCTGAGTTGAAATTATTAGACTGTACTATTTCAACAAAAAGTTTTGAAAATCCCATTGACAGTTCAAATATGCACCCCAAATACTGGGTTAAACTGGCTGAAATTATAAGAGAAAATTACAAAGAACAGGATGGTTTTGTTGTGCTTCACGGTAGTGATACTATGTCATACACCGCTTCTGCAATGAGTTTTATGCTTGAAAACATTGATAAGCCTGTTATTTTTACAGGCTCACAATTGCCCATAGGTGATTTGCGCACAGATGCTAAGGAAAATTTAATTACAAGCATTCAAATAGCAAGCTTGCGCGAAAACAACAAACCAAAAATAACAGAGGTAGGCCTTTATTTTGAATACAAACTGTATCGGGCAAACCGCACCACAAAAATCAATGCAGAACATTTTGAAGCCTTTGCCTCTTTAAATTATCCACCCTTAATTGAAAGCGGGGTTCACCTTTCTGTTAACGAGGGTAAGCTTTGGAAAAATAGCAAAAAGAAAAAGTTTGTAGTACATACTCACCTTGATACTAATGTAATTCTCATCAAGCTGTTCCCCGGAATATCCAAAGAGATTTTAACCCAAATTCTTGCAATTTCGACATTAAAAGGTGTGGTTTTGGAAACCTATGGTGCCGGTAATGCCACTGATGAAGATTGGTTTGTTGAATTAATTGAACAAGTTATTAAAAAAGGAACACCCGTCATTAATGTTACACAATGTTCTGGAGGGAGTGTCACGATGGGTCAATATGAAACCAGTGTAAAGTTGAAAAAAATAGGAGTCATTTCTGGTAAGGATATTACAACCGAAGCTGCCATTACAAAATTAATGTACCTTCTTGGACAAAAAATTTCTGCTAAAGTCTTCAAAACCATATTTGAAACATCCTTAAGAGGAGAAATGATGTAAATTTAACCGAAGAAAATTTCACTAAGTAAGATTTTTTTTGTTATTTGGCACACTGTAATACATCAACCATTCTGGTGGCGTGTGAAAACTTAGAGAGGTGGCCGAGTGGTCGAAGGCGCACGCCTGGAAAGTGTGTATACGCCAAAAGCGTATCGAGGGTTCGAATCCCTTCCTCTCTGCAAAACATTTAATTGTATTTTAAATAATAATTTTTATATCTTTAAACCCTTAACTAAAAACAAACTTTAAGACGATAGCAATGAAAAGATTATTTTCTATTTTAACAGTTGCAGCAGTAATGCTTACTGTATCAGTAAATGCAAATGATTACAATGAACCTCAGGTTTTCCCTGAAGACATTCAAACAATCACAACAACAGTTAGTGCAGCATCCCTTCAAGAGGATATGCCAGAAGCTGAAGAATCCCTTGGATTTCATCAAGAATTAAAAAAGCGTTTTATAGAAGGTGGTCCCGGCTTTATGGGGATTGTACTTTTATGTTTGATTTTAGGTTTGGCAATTGCTATCGAAAGAATCATATACCTAAACCTTTCTACAACAAACACTAAGAAACTTGCTCAAGAAGTTGAAGACGCTTTACAAAGCGGTGGTGTTGAAGCGGCTAAGGAAGTTTGTAGAAATACAAAAGGACCTGTTGCTTCCATTTATTATCAGGGTCTTGACAGAGCAAATGAAAGTGTAGACGCTGCAGAAAAAGCGGTTGTATCTTATGGAGGAGTTCAAATGGGACAACTCGAGAAAAACGTCTCCTGGATCTCCTTATTTATTGCATTGGCTCCAATGCTTGGTTTCATGGGTACAGTAATTGGTATGATTATTGCCTTTGATAAAATTGAAGCAGCCGGCGATATGCAGCCCTCTCTTGTTGCAGGTGGTATTAAAGTGGCACTTTTAACAACTGTATTTGGTCTAATTGTAGCCATCATTCTTCAGATTTTTTACAACTACATCGTTGCAAAAATAGACAGAATTGTAAATGATATGGAAGATGCATCCATCACTTTGATTGATATCTTGGTGGCTCATAAAAACAAATAATCATTAATACCATAATTCTATACTATGGCTTTACATAAAATAATACGAATTGTAGTTTTGATATTAGCGCTTATAGGTATTGCGCTTTTAGCTACAATTTTATCAGGAAATGAAGGTACAATTTCAACATATATGACAATTGCATATGTAGTGTTGGGGATTGCAATCCTTTTTACGTTGCTCTTCTCTTTCACTCAACTGTTCTCCAATAAAGACACGTTGAAGAAAACACTCATTTCATTGGGACTGTTTGTTCTTGTAATCGTGATTTCATTTGTGCTTTCAGAAGGAGTTGAAGTTTACAAAGACGGTGTTCTTGTAGTTTCTGAAAGCGGATCTAAATGGGTGGGTACAGGATTAAGAACCTTTTACTTCTTAACCTTTATTGCAATTGGACTCATGATTTACTCAGGAGTAAAAAAATTAATTAAAAATTAATTATGGCTAAACGATCAGCACCAGAGGTCAACGCAGGCTCAATGGCAGATATCGCCTTCTTGCTGCTCATCTTCTTTTTGGTTACCACAACCATTGAGACTGATAGTGGTATTAGCAGGCGTCTTCCTCCCATTGATGATGTAATAGACCCACCTGAAATAAGAAAAAAGAATATGTTTATTGTATTGGTAAACAAAGATGACCAATTACTTGTGAATGATGAACCTGCTGAATTGAAAAATCTTAGAGAAAGAGCAATGGAGTTTCTTGATAATGGCGGCGGCGTTGGCGAAGAAGCATGTAATTACTGTCAGGGGGCCAATGATCCCACATCGTCAGACAATCCTGACAAAGCGGTAATTTCTTTACAGAATGACAGGCTTACCTCATACAAGATGTATATTGCCGTTCAAAATGAATTGGTTGCAGCATACAATGATTTGAGAGATAGAGAGGCGCAGCGTCTTTATGGTCAACCTTATAGAGTAATGGAAAAGAATTTTGCAGATGCAACTTGGGGAGGAGACAAAGAGAGGCTCAAAGAACAGCTCGACGTGCTCAAAGCGATGTACCCTCAAAAATTATCTGAGGCAGAACCTAAAAAAAGACAATAAAAACACATTAAAAGACTATGTCTAAGTTTAAGAAAAAATCAGGTGGCGGAACACCGGGAATTTCAACAGCATCCTTACCCGATATTGTATTTATGCTCTTGTTTTTCTTTATGGTTGTAACCGTTTTAAGACAAACCACACCCTTAATCGAAAATATATTACCCACCGCAGATGAAGTTGAAAAACTTGATAAAAAAGATTTGGTAATGTATATCTACGCAGGAAAACCTTTACCCAGATATCAGGAACAATTTGGAACTGAAGCGAGAATACAACTCAATGATAAGTTTGCTGAGGTAAGTGATGTACAAGCTTTTATTGAAGCTGAACGCGCCAGCAAACGTGAAGAATTGGTGCCGTTTCTTACTACAGCTCTAAAAGTTGACGGTGAAACAAACATGGGATTGATTTCTGATATTAAACAAGAATTAAGAGAAGCCAATGCTCTCAAGATTAATTATACAACAAGAGACGGCACAGCTGCTGCAAACATTGAATAATTAATAGAATTATTATTTTTGATAACGCCTTGATTGATTTTCTTTCAAGGCGTTTTTTTTCGGTCTAAAATAAAGTATCTTAGCAAGGCGTTATGATTTTTTCAAACGCTACTTTATATCACAAAGAAATTTTGATGTAAACTGTCAAAAAAAATATTTTTAAGAAATGAAATTCAGTCTTTTGCTTTTATCTGCTCTACTCATTTCACCATTTTACACTATTGCACAATCTTCAATGATTGAAAAGAGTCAAACGATAGATTCACTGTATAGAGAAGATCAAATTTACTTAGGTATTAATGTAAATTTTTTAAATGAAAGACCTAAAGGAGTCGTAACAGAAAGCTTTGTGGGAGGAATTAATTTCGGATTTTTGAGGGATATGCCATTAAATAAAACCAGAAATGTTGCCATTGCTGCAGGTTTGGGGTATGCATATAACAACTATGGGCATAGTCTCTTTGTGGGAAAAGACGCTTCCGGTGAGTCAATATTTAGTGTTTTAGATAGTGACCTTATTGATTATGATAAAAACCGGTTTGAAACACATGAAATAGAACTCCCCCTAGAACTTAGATGGCGAACCTCAACCCATGAAGAATACAAATTTTGGCGTATTTATGGAGGTGTTAAACTGGGCTATGCCTTTCATTTTAAATCGGTCTTTAAACAGGATGGCGATAAATTTCGAGAAACAAAAATTGACGAATTCGAAAGATTGAGATACACAGCTTTTTTAAATTTTGGTTATAATACCTTTAACCTTCAGATTCAATATACAATCAACTCATTTTTTAATGAAGAGGCACAAATAGATGGAGTGCCAATTAACATGACCGCCATAAAGCTCGGTCTCATGTTTTATATTTTATAACCAGTAGTTTACTAAAATAAGCTGAGGAATAAAACCTATTAGGAAGCCAAAAATCAATTCGACCAGGGTATGAGATTTTGTATGCAATCTTGAACTTGCCACCCAGCCGTTAATCAGAAAGAGAATGCTTATTAAAACCAACGTATTGATTTTAAAATGAATACTTAAAGCGATTAAAAACATAGTAACTCCTGCAATGCCAATCATGTGTAAACTCACTTTAAAGTTAATCAACACAAGTACAAAAGCAGAAATAGCTGAAATGAGTGTAGCCACAAAAAAATAATACAACTCCGGGTAGTGGTAGGGCTCAAATACCATCTTAATTACTATTACAAAAACAAGGCACTGCAGCATTAAGGGAAGCCTTCGTTCTCTAACCTCTTTTAGGTGAATCGAGTTTATAACGCCTAAGGTTTTGAGAAGAAAAAAAAGCAACACCGGTATTAAAAAAGTAAGGATAAACACCACCAGTAATTTAGAGTACATCATTTCTGGCATGATAAAACGTGGAGTAACCCTGTAATAAAGTGCGACACCCAGAATGGGCATCAACAATGGATGAAATAACCAGGCTCCTATTTTAAGGAAGCCATTCATTAGATTTCTTTGCGCATTCTAGCAACGGGTATATCGAGTTGTTCTCTGTATTTTGCGACGGTGCGGCGCGCAATGGGATAGCCTTTTTCTTTTAAAATTTTTGCAAGTTTATCATCAGTGAGCGGTTTTCTTTTGTTTTCTTCGCCAATCGTTATTTCCAGTATCTTTTTAATTTCTCGCGTAGAAACATCCTCACCCTGATCATTTTTCATCGATTCTGAGAAAAACTCCTTAATAAGTTTTGTTCCATAAGGAGTATCAACATATTTGCTGTTTGCAACACGAGAAACAGTAGAAATATCCATATTGATTTCATCTGCAATGTCTTTCAGAATCATAGGACGCAATTTTCGTTCATCACCACTTAAAAAATATTCTTTTTGGTAATGCATAATTGCATTCATAGTCACAAACAGCGTTTGTTGTCGTTGTTTAATCGCATCTATAAACCATTTTGCGGCATCGAGCTTTTGCTTGATAAACTGAACGGCATCTTTCTGAGATTTTGACTTTTCATTGGCTTCTTTATAGCCTTTGAGCATATTTGTATATTCTCTTGAAACGTGGAGTTCAGGAGCATTTCTTCCATTGAGGGTGAGGTCGAGTTCGCCATCAACGATGCGAATGGCAAAATCTGGAATGATGTGTTCTACAATTTTATTATTACCGGAATACGTTCCGCCGGGTTTTGGGTTGAGTCGTTCTATTTCGCTGATAGCCCCTCTAAGCTCATCTTCAGTGATTTCAAATTTTTGGATTAATTTGTCGTAATGTTTTTTGCTAAAAGCATCAAAGGCTTCGTCAAGCATACGTATTGCCAAATTAACAGTTGCTGTAGGTGTTTTACGCTCCAGCTGAAGCAATAAACACTCCTGTAAATTACGCGCACCCACTCCCGCCGGATCTAAATCCTGAACGATATGAAGTACTTTTTCAATGGCTTTCTCTGTTGTGAATACGTTTTGGGTAAAAGCCAAATCATCCATAATGTCCTGAATGGGTCTTCTTATATAGCCGCTCTCGTCGATGCTGCCAACAAGAAATTCAGCAATGTCTTGTTCTTCATCTGTGAGTTGAATTGTATTGAGTTGTGTTTGAAGATACTCGGTAAATGAAACCCCAGAAGCATAGGGTACCTGCTTTTCTTCATCATCTGTGCTGTAATTATTTGCTTGAAGCTTATAATCTGGCACGTCATCATCACTTAGGTATTCATCAATATTGATGTCATCTGCTTCAATATGCTCACTGTCACTTTCAAACTCTTCATTACTAAAATCATCATCATATTTTTCCTCTTCATCCTTGCCGCCTTCTAAAGCCGGATTCTCTTCCATCTCTTGTGAAACACGTTGCTCAAATTGCTGTGTGGGCAATTGAATCAACTTCATCAACTGGATTTGTTGAGGTGAAAGCTTTTGTGATAATTTAAACTGTAAGTGTTGCTTCAGCATTTTTTACTTCTTTTGCAATCCTTAAATTACATTAGTTTGTGAATTTAAACAAGAGTTTTTAATTTATTTCTTTATTGCTACCCATGTTTTTGCATACTATAAAAACCGATGGCTCCAATAACATACAAAACACCATCGATGGGATCTGAGGTG
This sequence comes from Flavobacteriaceae bacterium, assembly GCA_024742935.1. GTDB lineage: Bacteria > Bacteroidota > Bacteroidia > Flavobacteriales > Flavobacteriaceae > Planktosalinus. The sequence goes on along the minus strand of JANSXN010000009.1, from coordinate 24,676 downwards.
TATCGTTTATTTACGTTGGGTAAATACCATTCAAAATACAGTATGTAATAAAGGGTCACACTTGCTATAGCAAAGATAGGAATAGTTAGTCTATTGTTTTTCTTAATGAACTGCAAAACTATCAAACAAGTCGTCAAAACCAATGGCATACACAATAGGTTGTTGTAATAATTGTTGATTAGTTCAGGCAGTTGAATACTAAGGTATTGCATCAAATAGACAGCAAAAGCCGATGTGAATATAAAAAGGACTATGGGTTTTTTTAGTAAAATCATGCGGCAACGGCTGCAAACAACCAAGCAATAAAGGCACCAATCGCCATCACGATAAACCAAATACCATACAGCAGTTGAAAAAACAGGCGAATAAATATGTTTTTGTGATTGCGGTTGCGATCAATAAAAAGCTCAAAATTACTTTTGACACGGTTTCTTTCTTCTTCCTCTCGGTCTTCAACTCTTTTTTTATCTCTTAGTTCCCGCTTTAGTTTTGGATTGATGAGTTCGCCACAATGTTCACAATAGTCACGATTGGTATTAAAGTGCCCGCAATTACTGCATTTTATTGTTCTTTGGAAGGTCAAAAAGTTTTATTTAAAGTTTATCACTTAGTGGTGTTTCACTTTGCACAAAGACACTAAGTTTCACAAAGTAATTGTTTTTTATTTTCGCTAAAACTCGGCGTTCAACGGAGTTCTTGGATAGGGAATCACGTCTCTCACATTTGTCATTCCTGTAACAAACAGCACCAGTCGTTCAAAACCAAGTCCAAATCCACTATGGATGCAAGTACCAAATTTTCTTGTTTCCAGATACCACCACAATTCTTCTTCATCAATGCCCATGTCGGCGATTTTTTGTTTCAGCACCTCATAGCGTTCCTCACGTTGTGAACCCCCCACAATCTCACCAATCCCGGGAAAAAGAATATCCATAGCCCTTACGGTTTTTTTGTCCTCATTCAGGCGCATATAGAAAGCCTTGATTTTTGCAGGATAATCAAACAAAATCACGGGGCATTTAAAATGTTTTTCTACCAGAAATCTCTCATGCTCACTCTGTAAATCGGCACCCCATTCTTCTATTAGGTACTTGAATTGCTTTTTCTTATTGGGTTTTGATGCTTTTAAAATATCAATCGCTTCCGTATAGCTCACTCGCTTGAAGTTGTTCTCAAGTATGAATTGTAGTTTTTCCAAAAGAGGCATGGGGCTGCGTTCAGCTTCGGGTTTTGTTTTGTCTTCTTGCTGCTGGCGTTGTTCAAGAAAAGCCATATCGTCTTTGCAGTGCTCCATCACATAGTTAATGACATATTTGATAAAATCTTCTGCCAGATCCATATTAGCGGCGAGATCATTAAAAGCTACCTCAGGCTCAATCATCCAGAACTCAGCAAGGTGTCTTGAAGTGTTTGAATTCTCTGCCCTGAAAGTGGGTCCAAAGGTATATACTTGTCCAAGACCCATCGCATAGGTTTCGGCTTCAAGCTGTCCACTTACGGTAAGGTTGGTTTCTTTTCCAAAAAAATCTTCTTTGAAGTTAATGCTTCCGTCCTCATTTTTAGGAGGGTTGTGCAGATCTAAAGTGCTTACGCGAAACATCTCACCGGCACCTTCAGCATCGCTACCGGTGATGATGGGAGTGTGGACGTGAAAAAATCCATTTTGTTGAAAATAGTTATGAACTGCGAATGATAAAACCGACCGTACACGCATCACAGCACCAAAAGTGTTGGTGCGAACTCTTAAATGGGCTTGTTCTCTTAGTTTTTCAAGTGTGTGGCGCTTTGGTGAAAGGATGGTTAATTTCACATCTTCAGTATCTGCGTCACCCAGAATTTCAAGCTTGCTTACTTGCAATTCCACCTTTTGGCCTTGCCCTTGGCTCTCTACCAAATTTCCGGTAACAGAAATGGCAGCACCCACGGTAACACGTTTTAAAAGTTCTTCATCAAAATTTTCAAAATCAACCACACATTGTAAGTTGTTGATGGTCGAACCGTCATTGAGGGCAATAAAGCGATTGCTTCTAAAACTTCTCACCCAGCCCTTTATATTCATCTCAACCAATGAGGCTTCTGAATTCAATAACTCTAAAACTTTTTTCTTTTGCATGTGTCGGTAATTTTATTTTGTAAAGATAAATTTAAGTTTTTTAGATTACAAGACTATTAAGATGCTAATTTTTATCATCCTCATCAATAATATCCAGAGCGGGTTCCTTCAAAGTTTTCTGATTGGCAATGCTTTTTTCCAATGAAAGTAATAATGAAGGTAATAACAACAGATTGGACAACATTGCAAAAAGTAAGGTTGCAGAAACCAAACCTCCCAGAGCAACTGTCCCGCCAAAACTGGAAATCATAAACACTGAAAACCCAAAAAATAATACAATGGAAGTATAAAACATACTTACACCGGTTTCTTTTAAGGCACTGTAAACAGACCGTTTGATTTTCCAATTGTTGGCAATAAGCTCTTGCCGGTATTTGGCTAAAAAGTGAATGGTATCATCTACAGAAATTCCAAAAGCAATACTAAACACAAGTATGGTTGAAGGTTTTATAGGAACACCTAAAAAACCCATTGCTCCTGCAGTAATCAATAGTGGGAGTAAATTGGGTATCAATGAAATCAATACCATACGCACACTTCGAAACATCCACGCCATAAAAACAGCAATTAGGAGAATGGCTAATGACAACGATATGATGAGGTTGTATATTAAGTAAGTGGTTCCTTTTTGATAGAGCACCGCTTTTCCTGTGAGTGTAACCGTGTAACGGTCTTCCGGAAAAATCTTGGCAATTTCAGCGTGTAGCTCTTCCTCGATGCGAAGCATGCGGTCCATTTCTGTGTCCTTCATAAACGTTGTAATGCGGGCAAATTGACCTGTGGAATCTATATAACTCTCTAGTAAGTTGTTTTCATTGATGCTGTTTCGAGCATAGGGCATAATAAAGTTACGTTCTTGAGAGGTGGGCAGTTGGTAATATTCAGGGTTGCCATTGTAAAAAGCCTGTTTGGCATATTTTACGGTTTCAACTACAGAGAGGGGTTTTGAGTATTCAGGAATCTCAATGATAAAGTTTTGGAGTTCATCCATTCTGCGTAAGGTAGCTGCTGCCATCACACCTTCTTTTCTTTGGGTATCTATAAGGATTTCGAGTGGCATAATTCCGTCATACTCTTGCTCAAAAAACCGAATGTCCTTAAAGAAATCGGCGTTTTTTGGCATATCCTCAACAATACTTCCGGAAATTTTGATGTTGTAAATTCCCACAATACTCAGGCAAAGTAAAACTACAGTCGTTGTGTAAATGGCAAATCGATGATGACGCACCATCACTACCAGCCATTTGACGAGTTTACCAATCCAGTTTTTATTCAGATGTTTTAAATGCTTGTATTTTGGAATGGGCATATAACTGTAAACAATGGGGATGATGAGCAGCGATAACACAAAAACAGCCAAAATACTAAGGGAAGCAACAGTTCCAAACTCTATTAAAAGTGAGCTATGAGTCAAAGTGAACGTTGCAAAGCCTGAGGCTGTTGTCGCGTTGGTTAGCAAGGTTGCATTCCCAATTTTTGTGATAACGCGCTGTAACGATTTGGCTTGATTGCCGTGTGATTTGATTTCATTTTGATATTTGTTTATCAAAAAAATACAATTGGCAACCCCAATGACAATGATTAACGGAGGAATCAAAGCAGTGAGTACGGTAATTTCATATTTCAGCAGACCTAAAATTCCAAAACACCACATCACGCCAATTCCTACGGTAAGCATTGTGATTAATGTTGCACGAATTGACCTGAAAAAGAAAAAGAAAATCAAGGATGTAACCAGCAAAGCCGCAGCGATAAACAAACCTATTTCATCAATGATGTTTTTAGAGTTCAGTGTGCGTATGTAAGGCATCCCCGAGGTGTGAACATTGATAGTGTGGTCTTTTTCAAAAGTCTCTATAAGCGGGATGAGTTCATTGAGGATAAAATCTTTTCTGGCGCTGGTGTTGACAATGTCCTTTTCAAGGTATATAATGGTTCTAAAACCTTCTTTGTTGGAACTGTATATTAACCCTTCATAAAAAGGCAGGCGGTTGTAAAGCTTATATTGAAGGTCTTCAAAAGTGTCTGTTACTTCAGGTTTTTCTGCTAAAAAGGGAACCAAATCAAAACGCAGGGAATCTTCATTTTTTTGAAGTTCTTTTAAATTATTGAGACCAATGACAAACGCCACCTCATCATAATTTTTTATTTTATCTGATAGGGTATTCCAGGCTTTGAATTTTTCAGGTGAAAAAACAGATGAATCTTTAACACCCATGACAATAAGATTACCTTCTTCTCCAAAAATGTCTAGAAAATCGAGATATTCCAGATTAATGGGGTGGTCATCAGGTAAAAGATTGGCTTCAGTATTTGAAAAACGCATGTGTTTCCACTGCATTGCAAAAAACACAGTTATAACAACAATAAGAAGAATAAGCAGGGTTCTGTTTCTGAGAATAAGACGAGCCGTTTTACTCCAGAAGGGACTTTGTTTTTGAACTTTTAGGCGCTTGTTCATGGGGTTCCTTAGAAAATAGCTGCAAAGGTAGAAATCTTTTGCAAGAAGATGCTATCTTGATGAGCCTTTAGTCGTTAAGCTTTTGTGAATTTTACTTACAGCTTTAAATTAAATGTAAACTTAAAGGAGACATTGTCTTCAAATTTTGGAAGATGATAGGCGCCATAGCGATAGGCTAAACTTGCTCCAAAACCAAAAAGGAGTTTATTGATTTCAATCCCGGATTCTGAATAGCCTTTGTCCAGTGTCTTAAAATTGATGTTTTGATGATTTTCAACATTTGATGCTGTGCCAATTGCGTGACGAGTGATAAGCACCACTTCGGGCTTTAGCCAGGAAGCAATTAGAAAGGGATTCAAATGGTGTTTGATATGAACTGTTGCCAACTTATCTGAAAAAAACTCGCCAAAATACATGGTTTCAAAACTCTTGATTCCCGCTACAGAAAAACGCCTAAGTATTGTTTCTTTATTGGGACTGTTAGGAAAAGCGTGATACAAATGTGTTAAAGGAATATCGCCAAAACCTAAATTTCCTTCAAGAATAACTTCAGTAGAGGATTGATTCATGTGATTCACCAGATAATCAACCCTTGCATCAATTTTGGTATAATTAAAATCTCCGTCAAGAACACCTTTAAAACTTTGTGTGACTTGCGTCGAAAATCGCGGATACCCCATTTTATATTCCACAACCTCATTAGGCGTTTTCATAAACGCTCCATAAGGAGACCAGGAAACAGAAAAAATTGATTGTGTGAGATTGTATTCAGAAAATGCAGTGCCCTTATTTAAATATTGATAGGAAAGGGTTTGACTAATGTCACTTTTTGACACTTGAATTTCAGCATATAAAGTGGGGTTGATATGATGTCTAAAATCCAAATCCCAGGTTTGATGTTCATAAAACTGGATGATATTTATAAGTCTGGGCTCAAAAAGTGAAAACTTCCTTCTGTCTGTTAAAAATTCATTTGTACCCAACTCAGAAACATCACTGGTATAAGCAAATCCAACAGAGGTTTTATTTCCTTTAGAGAGATTAAAGTTTGTGGTAACTTGATATTTAAAGGCTTCATCTTTAAAACCTCTTACCAGATAACCACCCACATTGAATCGTTTAAAAAGTCGCTCATTAGTAATTCCTCCTACTCCGGACCGAAATCCCTCATAATTGTTGTACTTGATTAGATATTTCAAGTCCAAATCAAAAAAGCCAAGCTCAAGAAAACCCATTTGAAAATCTTCAATGCGTTCAATACGTTTTTCAGTTCCTTTTTCTTTTATGAGCTGGCCGCCACGGTTCTGAATATCGATTTCTATTGGTGACAAGCCCGATTCGCGAAAGCGTTTCCAAAATGAATTATTTTCTTCATTTTTTTCAATATTTGCAAGTACATCTATTTGAGGGTCCAACTGAGAATCATCAATAGAAAACTTGATTTCAGAAAAATGAGATTCGATGTAAAAAACAGCTGAGGTTTCTTTTTTAAAATCCAGTCTTCCTGCGGTTATTGCTTTTCTGAACAAATAGAATGTTTCCAAATTATTCATAAGAGTAACTTCTGCTGTAAATTTTAAGGGAAACCAAAGCGCTTTTTCTTCATTATAAACAAAGTCATATTCTATCTTTACTTCTTTATTTTTTAAAAAATTGATACTTGCTTTTTGAATGGCATAACTACTTGTATCAATATGAAAAACGCCACTTAGTTGAGAATAAGTTGATCGAGAAGCGGGAGAAAAATGAATGATATGATAGGGTCTGCTTGTTTCAATTATGGTTTCAATGAGTTCAAAAGAATAATTCTTTAAACCAATTTTTGAAAGCGGATTGTAAAAGGGTTGTTCAAAAATAGTAAACTCCTTTTCATAAACAGAATCAGGAAAAAATGGAGTAACAAACAAAGGATAATAAGGAGTTTCAAAACCCGGATAATTTGAGCCTAAAATAGTTTTTTGAAGGTTTTGCTTTTGGTCAAATTGCAGGATTGCTGCTTCTTCAAAAAAATAATCATTCTCTGAGGGAATGAGTTCAGCTGTTTCCTTGTTCTGGGTTTTGATGATACCTTTAGTATATTTTTGATATTCAAAGGAATCTAGTGCAAGAGTGGGGTTGTTTGCGAAAATTTGATTAATGACGTTTTGAATGATTTCCTCAGTATCAGAAATTGTATTCTGGCCAAAGGAAAAAAACGACACATAAAAAAAAATGAATAATAGTTTAAACCGCATAGTATCTTATAACAGTTAGGCGCAGTAAAAGTATTAAAAAAGCGACCCTTAAGTCGCTTATTGTTTTAAGTTTAACTAAACCGTCATAATTTCTTTTTCCTTTACAGCAAGGATTTCATCAACACGAGCGATGTAGCTATCAGTCAACTTTTGAATGTCTGTTTCAACCATTTTAAGTAAATCTTCAGAGATTTCAAGTTCTTTTGATTCACTGTTTGCAACTTTGCGATCATTTCTGATGCTGATTTTTGCATCTTCTGCTTCAGATTTAGCAACTTTTGCCAATTCACGTCTTCGTTCTTCTGTTAATGGCGGAATATTGATAATAATATTATCACCATTATTCATTGGGTTAAAGCCTAAATTGGCTTTTAGAATTCCTTTTTCAATTTCCGGAATTAAGCTTTTTTCCCAAGGTTGTATAGAAAGCGTTCTGCCATCGGGTGTGTTTATATTAGCCACTTGTGATAGTGGAGTGGGTGTGCCATAATAGTCAACTGTCACACCGCCCAACATACCGGGGCTTGCTTTTCCTGCTCTGATGTTCATGAGTTGCTTTTCAAGAAACTTGAGTGCTTTTAGCATAGACTCTTCTGTAGTTTCTAAAATAAATTTTATTTCTTCGGTCATTGTCCTATGTCTTTAAAATGGAAATTAAACTCTGCAAATGCAAAAATATTATAAATTTACTTTTGTACCTATTTTTTCACCGTTTACAATGCGCAACAAATTTCCTTTGGTATTCATATCAAAAACGATGATGGGCAATTCATTTTCCTGGCTTAAGGTAAATGCTGTTGTGTCCATTACTTTCAGCCCTTTGCGCAATACATCTTCAAAAGTGATAAAATCAAACTTGGTGGCATCTGCATTTTTTTCTGGGTCTGAAGTATAAATTCCATCCACTCGTGTGCCTTTTAAAATCACATCAGCGTGAATCTCAATAGCGCGCAATACTGCGGCCGAATCTGTAGTAAAATAAGGGTTTCCGGTTCCACCTCCAAAAATGACTACCCGCCCTTTTTCTAGGTGTCGAATGGCACGGCGTCTAATAAATGGTTCTGCAACTTCATTGATATCAATCGCAGATTGCAGTCTGGTTTGTAAGCCGGCATCCTCACAGGCCCCTTGAAGTGCGAGTCCGTTAATTACTGTGGCGAGCATTCCCATATGGTCGCCTTGCACACGGTCCATCCCTTTACTGGCACCTGCAACACCTCTAAAAATATTTCCACCTCCAATGACAATTGCAACCTGAACTCCTTTATCCACAACAGTTTTGATTTCCTGGGCATATTCTGCGAGTCGATCCGGGTCAATACCATATTGGCGATTGCCCATTAAGGCTTCACCTGAGAGTTTCAATAAGATTCTTTTGTATTGCATAGTGTTGCGTTGAATTTTAAAAGAGTTTGTTTTTAAACTGCTGCAAAAATAGGTAAAAATATTTTTGGGAAGAGGGGTTGGGATGAATTTAGTAAAGAGGTGATTTTTAATGTAAATATACTATCAAATTATTTACTCATCAAACCCCGGTCTGATAAACGCATTCACATCTGGAAAAACTTTAAAAACTTCTTTTCTGATCTTATCAAGTACCAGTAAAATATTTAGAATTTCATCTTCTTGCTCAGGGAGTTGCCTGTGCAATAGACCCCAGGCACCCAGTGACCGTTCTGTGCCAATGAGGGCTACTTTTGCCGAGCCGTTTGCATCATTCTGGATGGGGTCTTCAAAATCTAAATCCGGCTCATCGTGACGCAATGCGCGCATCAGCTTTACGTGAATTTGAAAACAATACCAACGAATGACCTCTAGGGCATCTTTGATAGAATCAAATTCGTTAATAGTTTCTTCATTAGCTGTACCGAGTTGAATGGATTGGTTGATTTCTTGGGTTATTTTTTCAAGAGAAGTCTCATTTTCATCAAACCATTTTCTCACCAGAGTTGAGTAATCCATGCTTTGCTTAGCTAATGGGTGGTTCTTTGCTAACTCTTCAAGTTGCTCTTCTTTTTCATCGACTTCATTGTCAATCGCGTTGAGGTCAATCCCTTTTTCTTGAGCCATTTCAAGTAGCATTTCCATGGCAATTTTAATGTTTTCACTCACTTGGCTAATAAAACCTTCATTTTCATCATCGGTTTTGTTGCCTCTTTGCTCCTCCATGGCATAGGAGCTGCATTTGGAGGTAAAATTACAACGTTCACACCAGCGGTCGCAATAATTGTAGATGCCGGAAATAAATTTTCCTTTGTTTTTGTCGAAGAATTCTTGAAATTCTTTTTTGTTCATAACAATTAATCCATTATGAAGATATTAATATTGATAAAGTAAAATATTATTACTAATCTTGCTTTTCCTTGCAATATTTATTTATTGATATTTGGGCTTCAGACAACCCTAAATTTTTAGCAATTTCCAAATCTCTACACCCTTCCTTTTTGTTATCCATTTCTATTTTAAGAATTCCTCTATTATTAAATGCGTTCGGGTAATTTGGGTTTATACTTATTGCTTTATTAAGATCATCAAGTGCTTTTAAGTTTTCTTTCAAATTATAGTATGCTAAAGATCGATTGTAGTAGGATTCAAAGTCTAGTGAGTTTAAATTTATTAGAAATGAAAAGTCATCTTTGGCTTTTTCAAAATCTCCAATAGAGCTATAAACAAGTCCTCTATTGTTAAAACCGCCTCTTATAGAGTTATCTATAGTGATTGCTTTTGAATACTCTGCTATTGCAAGATTAAATTCTTCTAAATAAAAATAAATGTTTCCTTTATTATAGTAAGCTTTATAATTAATTGGGTTAATTTCTAAAGCAAGATCAAAATCGATTATTGCACCTTCATAATCTTTGATTTTTGTTTTTTCAACTCCCCTATTTAAATAAGCACTTTCATTATTAAATTCTAGTTGAATTGCAAATGTAAAATCATAAATACTCCCTTCACTGTCACCTAAAACACTTTTTACCAGACCTCTGTTATTATAGGAATCATAAAAGCTAGGATTTAACTCAATTGCTTTGTTTAGGTCATCTAAAGCGTCTTTGAATAAGCCGAGATCCATTTTTAAAGTACCAAGATTATAATAAGAATCACCAAAATCTGGATTGAGTTCTATGGACTTATTTAGATAATTCATAGAATTTTGATAATTCTTTAAATGCCCCTCAGATATACCTAAATTATAATAGGAAAAAAAGTTTAAGGAGTCAATAGATATAGATTTTTTACTTTCTATTAAAGAATTTTCATATTGCCCAATTTCGTTAAGCCTAAAAGCTTTTAAGTTGTAAAAATTTATATTTTTAGGGTCTAATGAAATAGCTTTGTTTATGTCTTTGAGGGCGTTTTTGTCTTGATTTGAAAGAAAGTAGGATTCACTTCTATTTGCAAAAGCCTCAGCAGATAATTCGGGGTTAAGTTCTATAGCTTTTGAAAAAGATTCAATGGATTTTTCATACTCCTTATTTCTTTGGTATTCTAATCCTATTTGTATAAATTCTTCATAAGTTTGAGAATAGCAAAAATTATTTGACCAAAAAAATAATATGAAATAACTCAAAGTTGAAAATTTAAATATCATATTCAAGTTTATTATGTGATTTTTGATAAATTATATTCCTAGCGTCTAATTGTTACTAAAGATACTAAAAAACAAAAAAAAATCCGCCCCAAAAACTTGAGACGGATTTTTTATCTATAAACCTTGTGGTAAATTAACCCAAAGCCACTCTTTCAAACCCAACAATTTCTGCACCGGCTTCTGCTTTTGCATAGGCGCCCACACTTTGTTTGTTGTCCTTGATAAAGTCTTGATTTACAAGCGTATTGTCTTTAAAGAAACGATTTAATTTTCCTTTGGCGATGTTGTCCAGCATCGCTTCCGGCTTGCCTTCCTGACGCAATTGGTCTTTAGCTATTTCAATTTCTTTATCAATGATTTCCTGATCAACACCTTCTTCATTCAAAGCTACAGGGTTCATAGCTGCTGCTTGCATTGATACGTTTTTAGCAACCTCTTCGGCATTACTTCCTCCTTGTGAAAGGCCTGTCAAAACGCCAATTTTATTGCCCGCATGAATGTAAAATCCAACAAAAGGAGCTTCCAGAGTTCTGTAATCTCCAATTTCGATTTTTTCACCAATGACTCCCGTTTGCTCGATTAATTTTTCTGCAACAGTAATTCCTTTGTATTCTTTTGCAAGAAGTTCTTCTTTCGTTGAAGTACTTAAAGCCAATTCAGCAAGGTCTGTAGCAAAGTTTACAAACGATTCGTTTTTGGCAACAAAATCTGTTTCACAATTCAAGGATACAATTACACCTCGGGTATTGTCATTATTCACTTTTGCAATAACGGCTCCTTCTGTTGACTCACGATCTGCTCTGTTAGCAGCTACTTTTTGCCCTTTTTTTCTTAGTAGTTCAATGGCTTTGTCAAAATCGCCATTAGCTTCAACCAAAGCTTTTTTACAATCCATCATACCGGCACCGGTAGCTTGTCTTAATTTATTTACTTCTGCGGCTGTAATATTTGCCATAGTTTTTGTGTTTATACACCCGTCCCCAAGTTTACTTGGAGGAGAGGTCTCGTTAATAATTAGATTATCGTTTTATTGTAAGAATTTTGAAGAACGAGATTTCCGCTTTCGCGGAAATTTGACTACTCCTCTTCACCGCTATTGTCTTCAGCGACTTCAGCAGCTTTTTCTTTCTTAGCTTTAGGTTCTTTTTTGGCTTTCTTAGGAGCTTCATCTTCTGAAGAATCATCTTCTACTTCTGCCTTCACTTTTTTCTTAGCCTTTTTAGCTGGTTTAGACGATTCTTGATCTTCATCTGCAGCGTCTTTCTCAGCTTTTTCAGCTTTTCTTTCAGAAAGGGCCTCGGTGATAGAAGCACTTACATAACCTAAGATTTTTTCAATTGACTTGGAAGCATCGTCGTTTGACGGTATTGCAAAGTCGATATCTCTGGGGTCAGAGTTGGTATCAACCATCGCAAAAATTGGAATGTTTAACTTTTGTGCTTCCTTTACAGCGATGTGCTCGCGCAAAGTATCAACTATAAAAAGTGCAGCGGGTAAACGACTCATATCTGCAATAGAACCTAAGTTTTTCTCAAGTTTCTCTCTTTGACGTGTCACTTGTAAACGCTCTTTTTTGGAGAGTGTTTCAAAAGTACCGTCTTGTTTCATCCTGTCGATAGCAGCCATTTTTTTAACTGCTTTTCTGATAGTTACAAAGTTGGTAAGCATACCGCCGGGCCATCTTTCTGTGATGTAGGGCTGGTTTGCATTTTTAGCATTTTCAGCTACAATGTCTTTTGCTTGTTTTTTTGTCGCTACGAAAAGGATTTTTCGTCCGCTACCTGCTATTTTCTTAAGAGCTTCTGCAGCTTCTTCAAGTTTTGCAGCAGTTTTGTAAAGGTTGATAATGTGAATTCCGTTACGCTCCATGTAGATGTAAGGAGCCATGTTTGGATTCCATTTTCTGGTGAGGTGACCAAAATGTACACCTGCATCAAGTAATTCTTTTACTTCGATTTTTTTTGCCATTTTTTAATAGTTTACGTTCTGTAATTTAGCAATGCACAAGTAGCTTTTTAAAGGTCTTGTTCATTTAGATGCTAAACTAATTTTTTCCGAATTTGACGGAAAGAACAGCGTTTATAATAATTTTAGAACTTGTTCATCAAGATTTTTAGAGTCTTGATGAGATTCCGCACCAAGTGCGGAATGTTAACGTTTAGAGAACTGGAATTTCTTACGCGCCTTCTTCTGTCCGAATTTCTTGCGCTCCACCATTCTTGGGTCTCTCGTTAATAAACCTTCAGGTTTTAGAGTTGCACGGTTGTCTGCATCAACTTCACACATTGCTCTTGATAAAGCAAGACGAATCGCTTCAGCTTGACCGGTGATTCCACCTCCATATACATTTACTGTCACGTCAAAGTTTTCTGCATTGTTGGTCATTGCCAATGGTTGCATTACTTTGTACTTTAAAGTATCTGTAGAGAAGTAGTTGTCAAAGGTTCTTTTGTTTACGGTGATTGTTCCTTTTCCGGGAGACAAGTACACACGTGCCACAGCAGTTTTTCTTCTGCCAATTTTGTGAATCACTTCCATTACTTACTTTCGTTAAAGTTAATAGTTTTTGGCTTTTGCGCTTCGTGATCGTGTGATGCACCTGCATAAACCTTTAAATTTCTAAAAAGTTCTGCTCCTAATTTGTTTTTAGGTAGCATTCCTTTTACCGATTTTTCAATCAATCGCTCCGGATTCTTAGCGAAAAGTTCTTTAGCAGTCAAACTTCTTTGTCCTCCGGGATATCCAGTGTGACGGATGTATTCTTTTGCATCCCACTTTTTCCCGCTTAAGTTGATTTTTTCTGCGTTGGTAACAACAACGTTATCACCACAATCAACGTGAGGAGTGAAGTTTGGCTTGTGCTTTCCTCTCAAAAGTTTTGCAACTTCTGAAGAAAGGCGTCCTAAAGTCTGACCCTCAGCATCAACATGCAACCATTCTTTTGTAACAGTGGCCTTGTTTGCAGATACTGTTTTGTAACTTAATGTGTCCAAACTAATTTCTTTTTAAACCTGTCTCTCAACAGGCGTGTTAAACATTCCTAATGAATTCTACTTATGAGAATTGGGGTGCAAATGTACAACTATAAATTTGATTTGCAAATGGGGTAAAATGAATTTTTTTGTAATTGATGTTTTTTGTTTAATGAGCCTCCAACCAATTGTTTCCTTCTCCCAAATCAACATCCAAAGGCACCTCCAGTTTAAAGGCGTTTTCCATTTCGGTTTTGATAAGGGTTTTTACCTTTTCAAGTTCGGGTTTGTAGGCGTCAAAGACCAATTCGTCATGCACCTGAAGCAGCATCTTGGTTTTGTATTTTCCTTCAACCAGTTTACGGTGAATATTGATCATCGCGATTTTGATTATATCAGCCGCGCTTCCTTGTATGGGTGCATTCACGGCATTGCGCTCTGCGCCACCGCGCACCACAGCATTTTGTGAGTTGATGTCTTTTAAATAACGTCTTCTGCCTAATACTGTTTGTACATAACCATTTTCACGAGCAAAATCCACCTGCTCTGCCATATAGCTTTTTAACTTGGGGTAAGTCTCATAATACGTATCTATCAATTCCTTGGCTTCAGTGCGGTTGAGGTCGGTTTGATTGCTCAACCCAAAGGCCGAAACCCCGTAAATAATCCCAAAATTCACTGTTTTTGCATTGCCACGCTGCTCACGTGTCACTTCTTCCAGTGGCACATTAAATACTTTGGATGCGGTGGAAGCGTGAATATCTTCTCCGTTTTTAAAGGCTTCGATCATTTTAGGCTCCTTGCTCAAGGCTGCAATAATACGCAATTCGATTTGTGAATAATCGGCAGCCAGCAGGGTGTATTCTTCATTTCTGGGAACAAATGCTTTGCGCACTTCGCGGCCACGTTCCGTTCTAATCGGGATGTTTTGCAGGTTGGGGTTGTTGCTGCTTAACCTTCCGGTGGCGGCAACGGTTTGCATATAGTCTGTGTGTACTCTTCCGGTTACGGGGCTTACCTGATTGGGCAAGGCGTCCACATACGTGCTTTTCAGTTTACTCAATCCTCGGTATTCCAGCACGTCCCTGATGATTTTATGGTCTTTCGCCAACACTGAAAGCACATCTTCTGCAGTAGAATATTGCCCGGTTTTGGTTTTTTTCGGTTTTTTGACGAGCTGCATTTTTTCAAAAAGAATTTCTCCTAATTGTTTTGGCGAAGCGATATTAAACGTCTCTCCGGCTTCTTTGTAGATTTCTTTTTCCAAATGAAGGATGTCTTCGTCCAGCTTTCGCGAAAGCGAGTTTAAAAAATCCGCATCCAGCCTAATGCCTTCCAGTTCCATGTGTGCCAGCACAGAAACCAGCGGAATTTCGATTTCATAAAATAGTTTTTGGGTATTGGCCTCTCCCAGTTCTTTTTCAAAATGCTCCTTGAGTTGCAGGGTGATATCGGCATCTTCAACGGCATATTCGGTTTGTTGCTCGATGGGCACATCGCGCATGGACTGCTGGTTTTTGCCTTTTTTGCCAATCAATTCGGTTATGGAAACAGGGGTGTAGTTCAAATAGGTTTCAGCCAGCACGTCCATATTGTGGCGCATATCAGGGTTGATGAGGTAGTGTGCCAGCATGGTGTCAAAGAGTTTTCCTTTGACGGTGATGTTGTATTTAGCGAGTACTTTGATGTCATATTTTAAATTCTGACCCACTTTCTCGATGTTTTCAGCTTCAAAAAACGGGCGTAGTTGTTCGATAATTTCCCGGGCTTCATCTTTGGTTTCAGGAAACGGAAGGTAAAACCCCTTGCCGGCTTCCCAGGAAAATGCGATACCCACAAGTTCGGCTTCCAGCGGGTCAAGACTTGTGGTTTCCGTATCAAAACAGACCGAGGCTTGTTTCATCAGGTTTTGAAGAAACAGTTTGGTGCCCATACCCGGTTGTACGGTTTGATAAAAATGGTCGGTATCTTTAATGGTTCTGCGGGAGGAGGTCATGGTGATGTTTTCAGTAGTGCCGCCCTCTGCATCAAAAAGGGAGAATTGGCCCGCTCCGGCAGCCTTTCCTTTTCGACTGTCAGATGCAGAAGCCGTTTTTTTAGTTTCTTCAGCAGGTACCTTTGAGCCTTCCGTGCTAAACAACTGTAAAAACTGATCCTTCAACCTTCTGAATTCCAGCTCTTCAAAAATCTCCTGAACTTTTTCGCCGTCAGGCATAGAGAGTTCATAGTCCTTGGCGTCAAAAGTGACATCACAATCAATCAGGATTTTTGCCAGTTCTTTGGAGAGCATTCCCAGTTCTTTATTCTCTTCTACCTTCTCTTTCATTTTGCCTTTGAGCTTGTCTGTATTTGCCAAAAGGTTTTCCATCGTTTCAAACTCTTCTATAAATTTTTTGGCGGTCTTTTCACCCACACCGGGTAATCCGGGAATATTGTCTGAGGCATCTCCCATCATTCCCAGAAAATCAATGACCTGTTCGGGGCGCTTAACGCCAAATTTTTTCTGTACTTCGGGAATCCCCCAAATTTCGATACCATTTCCCATTCGGGCAGGACGGTACATAAATATGTTTTCGGAAACGAGTTGGGCAAAATCTTTGTCGGGAGTGACCATATAGACTTTGTAGCCTTCTTTTTCGGCTTGTTTGGCAAGGGTGCCAATGACGTCATCTGCCTCACAACCGGGAAGGACTACCACAGGGATGTGCATGGCTTTTAATATGTCCTGAATATAAGGAATGGCAATCATAATGGGCTCAGGCGTGGCATCGCGGTTGGCTTTGTATTCGCTGTACAACTCATTGCGCACATCGCTGCCGCCTTTGTCAAAACACACTGCAAGATGGTCGGGCTTTTCCCTTCTGATGACATCCAGCAGCGAATTCATAAACCCCATAATCGCTGAGGTATCCAGTCCTTTGGAATTGATACGCGGATTCTTGATAAAAGCATAATACCCCCTGAAAATAAGTGCATAAGCATCCAGCAGGAAGAGTCGTTTCTGTTCGGCCATGGGTGATTGAATTTTAGTTTATAAAACTACAAAACTTATGCGGGCAATTAAAATGGAAATTGTATTTTTCGGGGTAAATAGATATGAGTAATTAGAAGTGAGTATTGAGACTTTTTCTCACCTTTATTTTTTAATCCAGAATTTTTTAAAATGAGCACTATTTCAATTGCGATTCATGGAGGAGCCGGTACCTTAATCAAAGGCCAAATGACTTCCGAAAAAGAAACAGCTTACAGAAACGCTTTGCAAAACGCGTTAGACATTGGCTATAAATTATTAGAAAAGGGTGCCTCTGCAATAGATGCGGTGGAGCAAGCCGTTGTTGCCCTTGAAAACACCCCCCTTTTCAATGCCGGAAAAGGCAGTGTGTTCACCAATGCAGGAACCCACGAAATGGACGCCTCCATTATGGAAGGCAAGGGCCTAAAAGCCGGAGCCGTCTCCCTAATCACCGGAATAAAAAACCCGATATCTTTGGCAAAGCAAGTGATGTTAAAAAGCGAACACGTGTTCCTCGCCGGGGATGGCGCGATGCGCTTTGCGAAAGAAAATGGGTTTGGAATAGAAAAGCCCACGTATTTTTATGATCAATTTCGCTATGAGCAGTGGCAGGAAATTAAAGATAGCGACTCCTTTCAATTGGATCATAGCGACAAGAAAGATTCCAAATTTGGCACAGTAGGTGCCGTGGCCTGCGACCAAAGCGGCAATATTGCCGCTGCAACTTCCACCGGTGGGATGACCAACAAGAAATGGGGCAGAGTAGGTGACAGCCCCATGATTGGCGCCGGAAATTATGCCAATAACCACACCTGCGCTGTAAGTTGCACCGGTAGCGGGGAGTTTTTCATAAGAGGGGTGGTTGCTTATGATGTTTCGTGCCTGATGGAATACAAAGGCCTTTCTTTACAACAAGCTGCTGAGGAGGTTATTATGAACCGCATCCTAAAAATAGGGGGTGACGGCGGACTCATAGCAGTGGATGCCAAAGGGAATGTGGCGATGCCTTTTAATACGGAAGGTATGTATCGTGGGTTTAAATCCTCAAATGGAGATGAGGTGGTTGCTATTTACAGATGATTGAATTTAAAGCAAACTCTTCACCGCAGGCAACACCTTCACCGTCCTATGTACAATATCATAACTGTCACCGGCAGAAAGCACGTGGGTGATCAAGTTTGTCATCGTCAATGGGGTGCTGTCTTTCAGGATGGCGATGTTGTTGTGGGTTAATTTTCCCGGGTCAAAAACAATGACCATTCCTGAGCCGATAACCTCCACTTTATCGCCATTTTTGATAATAAGACCGGTATCTTCGGCAAGGCCTAAACCAACGCGATTAGGAAATAGCGCTACCGCTTCAGAAAGCCTTCCAAAACGACCGCGTTGAATAAAATGGGTATCTATGATCAGTTCAGGGATAAGGTTCAAACCTTTTCTCATTTTGGTGGCGCCTTTGATGAACGATTCTTTGCTACTTCCACCGGCAATCATTTCTTTGGACATACACATCGCTCCGGCACTGGTGCCTGCGACTACAAAATTTTCATTTTGGTATCGGTCTTTCAGGATTTTATGGAACTCGGTATTTCGAATGTGCTTGGTAATCTTGGACTGATTTCCGCCCGAAAACATTATACAATCACAGTTTTTAAGTAACGCAAGGGTCGAAGACCGGTCTGCCATTTCCTTTGAGTCGATATAAAGAGGGGTGACGTCCTTACAACCCAGCTTTTCAAACGCCTCGATATAATTAGCCCCCACTTCTTTGGGAATTCCTGATGCAGTTGTTATAACAAGTATCTTCGAATTTTTTCCGCCTGCTTCATAAACAATTTTGGAGAGTATGCCTTCACTTATAAAATCCAGACTAAATCGGTCTTCTGTATGAAAACCTTTGTCCTCGTTTCCTCCTATGGGGATAAGAGTTCCTTTGATCATAAAAATATATTTAATAGTTTGCAAAAATAGTTTATATTTAATAGGTTTCAAACAGAATTATATTGTTTGCATCATTTTTCATAAATTAAAACAAACAACCCTATATGAGAATTAGAGAAATAAATGCGATGCGTGGACCCAATTACTGGTCGGTTAGACGCCATAAATTGATTGTTATGGTGCTTGACCTGGAAGACATGGAAGAAAAACCAACCAATAAAGTGCCCGGTTTTAAAGAGCGACTGGAGAAGATGTTTCCCACCATGTATGAGCATCGCTGTTCTGTGGGAACAGCAGGAGGGTTTTTTCAACGCGTGGACGAAGGCACCTGGATGGGTCATGTTATTGAGCACATCGCATTGGAAATCCAAACCCTTGCGGGAATGGACGTGGGTTTTGGAAGAACCCGTGGGTATGGTGAAGAAGGTGTTTACAATGTTGTTTTCGCTTATATGGAAGAAAAAGTGGGTCGCTTTGCAGCGAAAGCTTCCGTTAGAATTTGTGAAGCATTGATTTCAGGGGAAGACTACGACCTGGAGTCCGATATACAGGAAATGCGCGAAATCAGGGAAGCAGAACGCTTGGGACCCAGCACGGGTTCTATAGTGGAGGAAGCTGCCAGCCGTGGGATTCCGTGGATACGTTTGAATAAATATTCGTTGTGCCAGCTGGGTTATGGTGCCAACCAAAAGAAAATACAAGCCACAGTGACGAGCCAGACAAGCAGTATAGGTGTCGAACTCGCCTGTGATAAAGAAGATACCAAATTCCTTTTGGAGCAATCGGAAGTTTTGGTACCCAAAGGCGAAATCATTCGCACAGAGGCCGGTTTGCGTGAAGCTGTTGATTATGTGGGCTATCCTTTGGTTACCAAACCCATTGACGGCAATCATGGCAGAGGAATTACTGTGGACATCAACACGTGGGAAGAAGCCCTGGAGGGGTTTAGAGCAGCGAAAGAAGTCTCACGTTCTGTGATTGTAGAACGTTTTATAACCGGGGAGGATTACCGCATTTTGGTCATTAATAACCGTTTGGTCGCTGCTGCAAAGAGAACCCCGGCACACGTTGTGGGTGATGGGAAATCTAATTTACAGCAACTCATCGATAAAGTAAACAGCGACCCCAGACGCGGTTATGGCCACGAAAAAGTACTCACACAAATCACCGTCAATGATTTGACCAAAAGTATCATCGCTTCCTATGGATATACCTTGGAAACAATCCCCAAAGAAGGTGAACGCGTGATTTTAAAAGATACAGCAAACTTAAGTACCGGTGGTACTTCAGAAGATGTGACAGACATTGTGCATCCTGCCAATGTGTTTATGGCAGAGCGCATTTCAAAAATCATCGACCTCGATATCTGCGGGATTGATGTGATGACGACCGATATCAGCAAACCACTGGAAGAAACCGGTGGCGCTGTACTGGAAGTCAACGCCGGACCCGGATTTAGAATGCATTTAGCGCCTTCTGAAGGACTACCCCGTAATGTGGCAGCAGATGTGATAGATATGTTATTCCCGCCTGGAAGCACCAGTAGAATCCCTATTGTTGCGGTTACTGGAACCAACGGAAAAACGACCACCACGCGTCTTATTGCACATATGGCAAAAATGAAAGGCTATAAAGTGGGCTATACTACCAGCGATGGGGTCTATATTCAAAACCGAATGTTAATGAAAGGGGATTGTACCGGTCCTGCCAGTTCTGAGTTTGTTCTGAAAGATCCCACGGTTAACTTTGCTGTACTTGAATGTGCCAGGGGTGGTCTCTTAAGAGCCGGGCTTGGTTTTCATAACTGTGATATAGGTATTGTGACCAATGTGGCTGCAGACCATTTGGGCCTTAAGGGAATTCATACCATTGAGCAACTAGCCAAAGTAAAAGGAGTCATTCCTGAAACCGTGGTTAAAGACGGTTATGCCATTTTAAATGCCGATGACGAACTCGTTTATGCCATGCGAAAAAACGTTGAATGCAATGTGGCTCTGTTTTCTATGGATGAAAACAATCCGCATATAAAATCAATGGCACGGGTTGGTGGAATTTCAGCAGTCTATGAAAATGGTTATATAACGATTTGCCGTGGTGAGTGGAAAATAAGAGTGATTAAAGCCGTAAATGTACCCTTAACTTTTGGGGGCAAAGCTTCCTTTATGATACAAAATGTTTTGCCGGCTGTGCTTACAGCTTATATAAAGGGCTTTAGTATTGAAGACATTAAGGTGTCTCTGGAAACCTTTATTCCATCACCGGGACAAACGCCCGGAAGATTGAATTTGTTCAATTTTGAAAACTTCCAGGTATTGCTTGATTATGCGCACAATCCTGCAGGTTTGAGAGCACTTCAGGACATGATTCAAAAAATGGATGTTACTGAACGCGTGGGAATCATTGCCGGGGTGGGTGACCGAAGGGAAGAAGACACCCAAGAGTTAGGAGCTGTCGCTGCTGAAATGTTTGATGAAATCATCATCAGACAAGACAAAAACTTGAGAGGAAGAACCGAAACAGAAATCATTCAAATGCTGGAAGATGGCATCAATAAAGCCGGTTTGAACAAAAAAACCACCATTATTCCATCAGAAGAAAAAGCAATTACTCATGCTATCAAAAATGCTAAAAAAGGCTCCTTGATTGTAATTTGCAGTGATGTGATTCCGGAAGCATTGGATTTGGTGACCAAATTTAAGGAAGAAGAATCCAATCGCTTGTTTCAATTTTCAACAGACGAAATCCCGAACAGGTAATGCCACTAATGCACGAATGTTTTATTTGATAAGCCCAACAAGTTTTGGGGCATTCGTGGCTTTTTGCGTTCAAAAAGAGACGATTAATTTTTTATAAAAATTACTGTACTGTAAAAATTTAAATCCTGTTAAGCCAAATGTTTAACAGGACTTTTTTGTTTCATCATTCCAAAAAGCAGTATATACCCATAGCAGGCAATCAGTAATAACAATGCCCATTTAAACCCAACCCTATCAGTTAAATAGCCGTATGCCAGAGGAATAATGGCTCCCCCAACGATGGCCATGCATAACAATCCGGATGCCTGTGGTTTTAAATCGCCTAAGCCTTCCAGCGTTAGCGTAAAAATTGTGGGAAACATGATGGAATTAAACAAACCAACTGAAAGTATAGAAACCATCGCCACTATTCCCATACTGTTCATAGAGATAAACAACATCGTTATTGCGAGTAGTGCAAAAACGGCAAGAACGCTAGCGGGTTTAAAAATTCGGGTAAGATAAGCGCCAATAAAACGCCCCACCATAGCACCACTCCAGTACAAAACAACAAAAGCACCCACTATGGCTTTGGGGTCAGTTCCTTCCAGCGGACTGTTTAAAATGCGCTGTGCCAAGGTGTTTAATGTTTCATTTTCCAATATAACTGCAGTGAGATTCATATCAAGAAAATAGTTAACCAGATAACTGCCAATAGCAACTTCAGCACCCACATACAGGAAAATTCCCAGCACACCCAATACTACCATTTTGTTTTTCAGCAAACGTCCATAACCGTCTTTTGGGCTTTTTTCTATAATTTGTGGAAGTTTTATAAAAACAAAAAACAAAGCTAATATTCCTATAGCCGCTGCCAGAAAAAGAAAAGGCGTTTGAACTGCTGCGGCTTCTGAAAGAAAATAGCTGCTTTGTTCCGTTTCGCTTAAAAGCGAAATTTCTTCTGAAGATTTAATTGAGTCACTCAATAAAAACATGGCTCCCACAACGGGGGCTATAGCTGTGCCCAGCGAATTAAAAGCCTGAGAAAGGTTGAGGCGGCTGGAAGCGCCACGTTCACTTCCCAAAACTGAAACATAGGGATTTGCTGCCACCTGAAGGATTGTAATTCCTCCGGCGAGGGTAAAGTAGCCCAATAAAAAAACAGAGAACAGGCGCTCTGAAGCAGCCGGATAAAAAAGCAGGCAACCAATTGCCATGGTGCTCAATCCCAGCACAACTCCTTTTTGATACCCAATGCGTGAAAGTAAAAATCCGGCAGGAACCGAAAAAATAAAATAGGCTATAAAAAATGCAAACTGCACCAGCCCCGCTTCAAAATAACTCAGTTCAAAAACTTCCCGCAACCGCGGTATCAAACTGTCAACCAATACCGTAATAAAACCCCAAAGGAAGAAAAGAATCGTAATTATGGCAAATGCTGAGCGGTAGTTGTTTTGTTGCTTCATTAGATTTTAGTTTTAAATTCTAAACGTTCATTTGTGAGATACAATGGGCTTTTAACTATTTCACTATTAACAAATAACTTTTACACCATTAACTATTTTTGAGATAAAAATCAGGGATGTGTTTTTCATTATTTTCATTTTGATAAACGGTATAAACAAAGCCTTCGTGGATGCCATAAGCACCGGTTTCTCCTTGTTTGTTCACAGCAATATACCCCACCTGAAAATCTTTGATTCTTTCACTATTTTTTTTCACGATGCGATTGACAGCCTCTTCACAAGCTTCTTGGGGGCTTTTTCCTTGACGCATCAATTCGACTATTAAAAAGCTACCCACGGTTTTCAGCACCTCTTCGCCTAGGCCTGTAGCAGTAGCTGCCCCCACTTCATTATCAACAAACAGTCCGGAGCCAATAATTGGCGAGTCGCCCACGCGTCCTGCCATTTTATAGGCGAGTCCGCTGGTGGTACACCCTCCGGAGATATCCCCGTTTTCATCAATGGCAAGCATGCCGATGGTATCGTGATTTTCAATATTGATAATGGGTTTGTACTGTGAGGTTATTTTCCATTCTTCCCAGGCTTTTTTTGAAGCTTCTGTGAGTAGGTTTGTCTTTTCAAAACCTTGTTCAAATGCAAATTGTTCTGCTCCTTTACCCGCCAGCAGGACGTGAGGGGTTTCTTCCATTACTTTTCGAGCAACTGAAATGGGATGCAAAATGTTTTGTAAATAAACCACCGCACCATAATCGCCGGCAGCATTCATAATACAGGCATCGAGTGTGACGTTACCTTCCCGATCGGGCAAACCACCTATACCCACCGACTGCCCTTCAGCATTGGCTTCTTCAACTTTGCAGCCCTGTTCAATAGCGTCCAGTGAACTGCCTCCGTTTTGCATCACTTCCCAGGCTTTTGCGGTTGCTTCTTTTACATCCCAGGTAGCGATAACGAGGGGTAAACTACCCACCAGCATTTTTTCATCTTTTGATGCACTTTCATTTTCTGATGTATTCCCACAGGCTAAAGCGGCTAATCCGGTTGAGATGCCCAGCCCACCAATTGCGGTGTTTTGAATAAATGTTCTTCGTTTCATTTTTATCTTATTTTCCTCCTGCAGATCTCGCTCCAACCAAAAGGCAGGCAGGGAAATTCGCAGAATTTTTTCTATTTCAATTCAATTTCATCAACAAATAACCAGGCTTTTCCATTGAAGGGTGCGCCCAAGTGCCATTTGGGTAAATCGCCAAAATTTTTAGCTACAATTTTTATAAACTGATTATTTTTTCCACTTACATCAAAAGAAATGGTCTTGATTTCAGTTTCTGAAACCGGGGTTGCGGCATCTAATTTTTGGGTTTGATACAACTCAAAATCGTTTCCATTTTCTGAAAGGAACAATTGTACTTCGGTGGGATAAAATATCCAACTACGCTGATCTATCAGGAAATTGATACTCACGGTGTTTATGGGTTTTTTGCTGCCACGGTTCAGGGTAGCGATGAGGTTTGTGTCCTGATAACCTTGCCAGGCACCGGTTCTAAAATCACGGGTTCCACTCAAGCCGTCAATGAGGGCTTCGGGTCCGCCACCGTTGTATTGGTTGGCATATTCAGTACCCAAAGTGATACTCAAATCAGGATCCATTTTGTAAAAGCGTGTTGATATTTCAGCACTTCTAATTCCGTTTTTTTCGCTGTAAACAACAAGTTGGGTGTCTTCAGAAATGGAGAAAGGGTTTTCATAAATTTTGAAATCGCTTTCGTTTACACGAAAGTAAATAGTGGCCTCTTTTTCGGCGCACGCCAAAACAACTTCAGTCGATTCTTTAAAAGCTACATCCCCTTGAGCAATAAATGGGGAAGGAATGATGAGGTGCTCCTTGATTTCAGTTACCGGAATGTCTTCATCTTTTGTTCCCCAATCAGTTGGTTTATGAGTCATTGCAAAAACCATCGTGCCGCCATTTATAATGTCTTGATGATTGATAAATGACTTGTTGTGGGTTTTTCCGTTCAGTTTTACTGACGAAACATAGCGATTTTCAGGGCTGTTGTTTTCAGCAACAACGGTAAAGGTTTTTCCGTTTTCAAGATAGATGGTGGCTTTGTCAAAAAGTGGGGCGCCTATGATATACTCATTGCTTCCG
>JANSXN010000110.1 GCA_024742935.1 Flavobacteriaceae bacterium | reverse complement strand
GGTTACTAGCAGTTATAACATCGATGTTTGTTGGCAATTATTTTGGTGAGTTATTTGCGAGCTTAAATTTAGATGGAGATGAAAGATTTAATAATTATTTACTTGTATCACCTGATGAATCAAAGTTTTCATCTACTGGGTTCAGGTTTGATTTCTTAATTTATAGTTTTGTTCCAATCGTTATTTGGTTTTTTTATTATTTCAAAAAAAAAATCCAAACAGATGTTTTATATAGGCATTTACTCAATATTTATATAGTGGCTAACATGTTTTGGATACTTTTGATGTATGTTAATTTTGCAAACCGTTTCGCCTCTCTATCTTGGTTTTTATGGCCAATTTTAGTAATATATCCTTTAATAGAAAATATAGGGGATAGGAAGTCAAAAAAACTCGCTATAAAAATAATTATAATTCAAACAATATTGAGTTATATAATACAAATGTAGAGTCAAAATTAAAGTGTTTTTTAAAGTATGACTGATTATAAAATAAAAATTTAGTGTTTGAATTATTTAAATTATGAAAATATGTTTTTTAACAGGTCTTTACCCTTTTTCTAAGGGTGGAGCAGAATACCAAGCAAAAATTTTATCAGATAATTTTAGTAAGTATCATGAAGTGTTTTTTATTACCCATATTTTAAATAATAAATCCAAAATAATTAACACAGACAATGCAAAAGTATATAACATATCACTCAATCTATTGAGGGACCGTATTTCATTATATTATTTTTATTTCTTACAAGTAAAGAAAATTTTAGAAATAGAAAAGCCAGATGTTATATATCACAGAGTACTTATGCCTTATACATTATTAATAATAAAATATGCTAACAAAAAAAATATCCCTTTTGTTTTTCATTTTGCAAGTGAAGCTTCTATAACTTTTGGGAATACATTTTTTTCAAAAGTTAGAAAATACTTGTTTTTGAAAATTTTAAATTTAGATGTGCATATAATTGTTCAAACAATGAAACAAAAAGAAATATTATTAAAGTATTCTAATAAGAAAACTGCTATTTTGCCTAATTTATTCTATAGCAATTCATTGGGTCCAAAGAAAAAATTAGAAAATAATATAGTTTGGATTGGAAAATCTAGTTCTATCAAACAGTTAAATTTATTTCTTGATTTAGCAAAAAGATTGCAAGAATATGATATAAATTTTATTGTTATTGCACGTTTTTTTGAAGATGATTTAAGTAAGAAATTATTAAAAAGAATTGATAATCTTCAAAATGTAATGAACTTAGGAGAAAAGCATAATAATTTTATAAATAATTATTTATCTGAAAATGCATATTTACTTGTTAATACAAGTAAGTCTGAAGGGTTCTCAAGTACATTTTTACAAGCGTGGATGTGTGGCGTTCCTGTAATTTCTTTAAACTCAAATCCCGGAAACATTTTTACTGAAAATGAAATGGGATTGTACTGTGATAATGATATATCTAGGCTTGAAAAAGGTTTGATTAATTTTATTTCAGATGAAAATTATTACAATAGAGTTTCAAAAACTTGTTATTCCATTGCACATGAAAACTTTTCTGTTGAAAAAGTGTTTGGAGAATATAAACAATATTTGGAAAGCAAAATTCAAAATATAAACCCATGAAAACACTTACAGTTTTTACGCCAACATATAATAGAGCCTATTGTTTATATAAGTGTTATGAAAGTTTAAAGAGACAAACTTCTGATGATTTTATATGGTTAATAGTGGATGATGGATCAACAGATAACACAGCCGAATTAGTTAAAGTCTGGAAAAACGAATCTAATTTTAAAATTGAATATTACTACAAAGAAAATGGTGGTATGCATACAGCGCATAATGAAGCATATAAAAATATAGTTACAGAATTAAATGTTTGTATTGATTCAGATGATTACATGCCTGATAATGCGGTTGAATTAATTATATCCCGGTGGAGAAAAGATGGCGCAAAAAAATATGCGGGCTTACTTGGTTTAGATATAGATACAAAAGGGAATAGGATAGCTAAAAAAGCATTTCCACAAGAGTTACATTCTTGTAAATATATGGATTTAAAAAAATATGGAGTTATAGGGGATATAAAGTTTGTATATCGAACTGATGTAATTAAAGAGTATATGCCATATCCTGTTTTTGAGGGTGAAAATTATTTGTCAGTTGGCTATGTTTACGCACAAATTGATTTAAAATTTGATATGTTATGTTCTAATGATGTCTACTGTATTGTAGAATACATGCCTGATGGTATATCTAAAAACAAACTATTGCAATATAAGAAATACCCTAAGGGTTTTGCCCACATAAGAAAAATAATGATGGTTATTTCTCTAACTTTTTTTGACCGTTTTAAATCGGCTATGCATTATGTGTCAAGTAGTATATTTTTGAAAAACAGAAATTTTATTAAAGAGTCACCTAATAAAATTTTGACTGTATTTGCATTGCCTTTTGGAGTTTTACTACATTTATATATCATATATCTTAATAAAAAGAATAAATAATGAGTAACCCACGCGATAAGTTTTATAAGTATAAAAAAGTAATTAACTTTATAGTTAAAATAAATAGTTTACTTCCAAAATCATTTAACAATTTACTTTTAATATTATTTAGAGGTTGTCCAAGTATAGTTGGCGTTGGTATTCGATATGTTTTAGTAAAAAATTTAGCTAAAAAATGTGGGGATAATGTTGCAATTTTAGAGCATGTATTTTTTGATTCTATCCATTTAATAGAATTTGGTGATAATGTGAGTGTTAATCCGTATTGTTATATAGCAGGCGAGATTAAATTTGGAAATAATGTTGCAGTGGCAAATCATAGTTCATTCCATAGCTTTAACCATTCATATTCAGATATTAATATTCCAATAAAAAATCAACCCACTGTAAATGGACCAATTGAAGTAGATGAAGATGTTTGGATTGGAAGTGGCTGCCGTATCTTATCTGGAGTCAAAATTGGAAGCAGAGTTGTTGTAGCTGCAGGTGCTGTTGTTTCGAAGTCAATACCACCAAATACAATTGTTGGGGGAGTTCCTGCAAAGTTTATTAAAAATATATAATTGCTATGAGAAAGATTTTGGACTTAAACCATGAAACACTTGATAGTTATAAGGCTTGTTTTGTTAAAAATGGTATTCCAAAACAAACAGAGATTATAAAGTGGCAGTTTTTTAATAATGGTTTAAAAAATCATGTTTCATTAGAGTTTGATGAAAACCTTAAAACAATTGCAGCCATATATGCTACATTCAGTGTAAAATTTAAAATTGATGATAATATTGTTATCGGCTCCCAGTCACTTGACACAATTACTGATGTTGATTACAGAGGCAAGGGTCTTTTTACAAAGTTAGCAAATGATGTATATCAAAAAGCAAACAACAATGATGTTTCTTTTGTTTACGGCTTCCCTAATGGTAATTCCATTTATGGTTTTGAGAAAAAATTGGATTGGACAGTTTTAGACCCTGTTCCGTTTTTAATAAAACCTTTGCGATCTGAATATTTTACTAAGAGAATTAATTTTTTAAAATTTTTGCCCAATGTGAACTTAACATTTACTAAAAAATCTAAATCTAAAAAATATTCGACTTTTGAAAAAATCGCTTTTCCAGATTCTGTGAATATTCTTTGGAGCTCTTTTTCAAAAGATATTAAAGTGGCAGTTCAACGGGACAAAGTTTATTTAGATTGGCGATACTTACAAAAACCTTTAGAGAATTATAAAATAGCTCATTGCTATGACTTAAATAATATCCTTAAGGGATTTATTGTATATAGCGTTAAAGAGAAACATGAAGGAAGGATTGGTTATATAATGGAACTTATTTATGACTTAAAATATCCAGAGGTTTCAAAAGAATTGTTGCAATTTGCAATATCAGAAATTAATATGCAAAAAGCAGATTGTATTTTAAGTTGGTGTTTAGATCATTCACCGAATGCTAGTGCTTACAAAAAAGAATTTTTTATAAAAATTCCTGAAAAATTTAAACCCATAGAATTACACTTTGGTGCAAGATGCTTTGTAAATGAATTAAAAGGTTTGGTAAATAATAGAAAAAATTGGTATTTAAGTTATTCTGATTCAGATACTGTGTAAAATGAAAAAAGGCATATTTATTATATCTTTAGATTTTGAATTGCATTGGGGCGTTGCTGAGCTATGGGATGTACGTGATAGGAAAGACTATTTTGATACTACAAGAATAGGTGTTCCAAAGGTACTTTCTTTATTTAAAACCTATAATATTCACGCTACTTGGGCAACGGTTGGTTTTCTTTTTGCTAAAGATAAAAAGCAATTAATTGCTGCTATGCCAACAATAAGACCTACCTATAAGAATAACATTTTAAACTATTACCATTTAATAGATAATAATATTATTGGATTAAATGAGGAGGATGATCCTTATCATTATGGGTATTCATTAATACAAGAAATAATTAATTGCCCAAATCAAGAATTAGCTACTCATACTTTTTCTCATTACTATTGTAATGAAGAGGGGCAAACAATCGAACAATTTGATGCCGATTTACAAGCCGCACAAAAACTAGCAAAAGAAAATTTTAATCTTGAACTAAGGTCTTTGGTTTTCCCTCGAAATCAATTTAATGAAGGGTATGTGTCAATAGCAAAAAAGAATGGTATTAAAGTAGTACGCTCTAATCCGGATGTCTGGTTTTGGAATAGAAATACAAAATTAGCTCCAGTTGCAAGAGCTTTTGATACTTTAATTCCAATTAGTGCTCCATTATGTTTTGAACAACAAAGACTTCACTTACTAAATGATGTTTTATTGCTTCCTGCAAGTAGGTTTTTGCGCCCATACACTAAGCAAGAAAAGGTGTTAAAACGGATGAAATTAAACAGAATATTAAAAGAAATGACCTACGCAGCAAAAAATCACAAAGTTTATCACTTATGGTGGCATCCACATAACTTTGGATATTCACTTCAAGAAAACTTAGGCAATTTAGAGGATATATTGAAACATTTTGAAATTCTTAAATCTCAATATGCTTTTGAGTCAAAATCTATGATTGAAATGTATTAGATATATACTAGTTTAACCCGTTGTGCATTATGATTTAATAGAAAAAAGTTGTTCATTTCACTGATAATCAGTAACTTGTTTTAGCCATAAAACAT
>JANSXN010000051.1 GCA_024742935.1 Flavobacteriaceae bacterium | reverse complement strand
ACTGTAAATTTTGCCCTTGAAATAGTCACTTCTCTGTCTTCCAACGGCTGGCGCATCACTTCCAGAACGCCTCTTTTAAACTCAGGGAGCTCATCGAGAAAGAGTACCCCATTATGAGAAAGGGATATCTCTCCGGGTTGAGGGTAAGCTCCGCCGCCAACAAGCGCAACATCACTAATAGTATGATGAGGACTTCTAAACGGTCGTTGCGTCATAATTCCCGATTGTTCTTTAGTGCGTCCTGCCACACTGTGTATTTTAGTAGTTTCAAGCGCTTCATCAAGCGTCATGGGAGGTAAGATTGACGGCAAACGTTTTGCGAGCATCGTTTTACCGGAGCCCGGTGGGCCAATAAGTATGATGTTGTGCCCTCCCGCAGCAGCGATTTCCATACAACGTTTTATGGATTCTTGACCTTTCACATCGGCAAAATCAAACTCAGGATGGTTTAAATGTTCATAAAACTCAGCTTTGATATCGACAATGGTTTGTTCTAATGGGCTGTCTTTATCAAAAAAATCAATCACCTCAGAAATTGAATCCACGCCATATACTTCCAGACCCTCAACAATAGCGGCTTCTTTAGCATTTTGTTTTGGAAGGATAAATCCCTTAAAACCCTCTTCTCTGGCTTTAAAAGCGATGGGCAACGCTCCTCTTATAGATTGCAAATTTCCGTCGAGTGAGAGTTCACCCATGATGATATAGTCCTCAGGATGGTTTTTTAACTGAATCTGTTCTGTGGCAGCTAAAATTCCAATTGCGAGAGGTAAGTCATAAGCAGAACCTTCTTTTCTTAAATCGGCCGGAGCCATATTCAAGGTGATTTTTTTTCCGGGAATTTTGTATCCATTATTTTGAAGGGCAGCAGCAATTCTGTAATTGCTTTCGCGTATAGCGTTATCTGGTAGTCCCACAAGGTGGTAGCCCACTCCTTTTCCCGCTACATTAACTTCTATGGTAATTGTAGTAGCCTCAACTCCAAAAAAAGCACTCCCATAAACTTTTGCAAGCATAAAAATAATTTTAGAAATTAAGATAAATTATTAAAGAGGTTTCCATAAAAAAACCTCCTCAAATAAATGGGGAGGTTTAAATTTAATAAAAAAAGTTGATTTTATCTTTTTATAAACTTGTAAACTTTTGAAGCGTTATCAATAGTCACTCTTAAAAAATAAGTTCCGGTTTTTAGATTACTAATATCGAGCATAGTTGAATTTGCATTCACTATATAGGTTCCCATAGACTGTCCTAACAAGTTTATAATTTCAAGTTCAGAAATCTGTGTGAGTGCTTGAACATTAAGTTCGTTGTTTGCAGGATTTGGAAATATTGATGCTTGTACAAAGTCATTAGATGGTGTACCTAGCGTTACCTCTGTTACTTCAAATCCTGAAAGTATCACAGACACAGCTTGCTCACCTTCTTCTAAAGTACCTTTATGTGAAACTCTAATTAAATAGTCGCCAGCAGGATTGTCTATTTCAACTTTTTCAATATTATCCCTAATGTTGTCTCCATTTGTTGCTGGAGCAGTAAAATTAAAGTGATCAAGAACCCAAGGCAAAGAAACATCTTGATTTTCATCAAATACTCTTAAATCAAGGTCATTAATTAGTATTGGGGTGTCGTCATCTTCAACTTGACCCGGAACTATGTTACCTTGTTTATCTAACCAGGTTATGGAAGCTACTAACCGCTCACCGGGAACGGCATTTCCTGTAATTTCAATATTTTGACCATCTTGAATTGTCAATTCTAAAATATGAGATGTTGTACCATCATTGGAAATGATTTCAGCAGCTCTTTCTGTATTTATTAAACCCCATCCAAAACGATAATCGGGTCCTGGAGAAGAGCCGGCTTCATCTGCAGTGTGAAGTACCAAGCCTCTTAAAGTAGATGATCTCATAAATTCAGCATTCAAATTGTTGTAATGTTGCTGTAATAACAAAATTGAACCTGCTACACTTGGCGATGCCATAGAGGTTCCCGAAAAATTAGAATAGCTGGCATTACTTGTTGCTGTTGACGAAAAAGTATTGACTCCTTTTGCAGAAATATCTGGCTTTACCCTCCCATCATCCGGGGGACCCCAGCTACTAAAAGATGACATACTTACACTTCCGGCGTTTACATAATTTAAAACTTGAAAGGTTGCTGCTACAACTAAATTATTTTTAGAAACAGCTTGGTTTGTAAGAATATCAAAACCACCATCTCCCTGATTATTGTGAGCTGTATTCCTAGCATTACCGGCAGCCCAAACAGGCAAATAATAAGGAGCACCAAATTGTATTTGATCCCAAAGCCTTGACGAACCTGTATATTTTCCTAAATACCAAACTGGTAGAGCAGGTCCTGAGCCACCATCTGGTGGTACTCCATAAGAGTGGTTTGAAACTAACAATCCTACATCAGTAATTGCTGCAAGAACCTCACCGGCATCACTTCCCACTCTGAAAGAATAATTAATTGATTCTGCCTGTGGTGCCATTCCCATTGCATTTCCTGATTGAAATGCTTCAGAACCAATTATAGTTCCTGTGACATGAGTTGCATGGGAACTCAATTGTGTCTCCGTATCAATATGAACAGCACGACCTTCAAGTAACTGGTGTGCTTCTCTAACGAGTCCACCGTCCCATACACCAACAAGCATAT
This sequence comes from Flavobacteriaceae bacterium, assembly GCA_024742935.1. GTDB lineage: Bacteria > Bacteroidota > Bacteroidia > Flavobacteriales > Flavobacteriaceae > Planktosalinus. The sequence goes on along the minus strand of JANSXN010000051.1, from coordinate 15,551 downwards.
TTTCTCCATTTAAATCCAAACCTGAGGTTCCTCCTGTATGAACACGATCTGTTCTTGCTGTTATCGCTGCATTTCTGTTCGTGGTTTCATAATAAATGGGCTGACCATCAATTACATCAATAAGAAACCCAACTCCTCCATCTTCAAATTCATAGGTGTCTAACCATCCGTTAACAGTTGCTTGTTCCAATGCTCTTTGTCTCTGGTTTTCATAATCGGACGCCACTTGAACACGTAATTGGCTCAGATAGTTCAAATCATAATTTGATTTGATTTGTTCACGCTCAGCGGGCGTTTGAGCAAATGTATTTAAAGAAAATACAACTGCCAGCAAGCACAATATGCTTTTTGTAAAAAATTTCATAGTTTAAAAATTAAGTGAATAACAATTTTTTTTTTGCTAATTTAATAAATTTAAATTAATTATAATCTTAGGTTTAAGTAATTAAAAAAAATGTAACATAAAGTATTAATTTTTATAGTCCATTTCTATTAAAATTACGTGTATATACTTATTGAAATGACAGTCAAATTGAAGTATATTTGACACTGTTTTTTAGTAAAAAGGTTAAGCCATTTGTAGTTAAATTATTGTGGGGATGATGATTTAATCCAAGGTTTAGCCATAAAATTAAGATTTTTTACTAAGCTTAGACAAAGCGTAATAGATGTATTCTATTGCGCTTTTTTAATTTCAGACCATCGTTCCAATCCACAATTTAAAAATCCTTTGTACCCCACTTTATCAGGCATATAAGCAACCGGTCTGTTGAGTATTTTACCATCCGGGGAAGCCAAGACATAATAGGGTTGTGAGTTTTTATTAAAATGAATTGCTTGAAAATCGGCCCATTTGTTACCCACATTGCGCATTTGTCTTCCGCTCAAAGCAGAGATATAGGTTTCATCCAGTGGCGCTCTTTCATCTACATACAAAGAGATTAAAACATACTCATTATTGATCAAATTATAGATTTCAGGATCACTCCACACCTGGTCTTCCATGCGTCGGCAGTTGACACAACCATGGCCTGTAAAATCAATTAATACTGGTTTGTTAGAACTTTTAGCATACGCCATTCCTTTTTCAAGATCTTTGTAACAGTCTAAATTCAAAGGACATGAATTTGGGAAAATATAACTATGCCCTGCCGGTGGCGCCAACCCACTTAAAAGATTGGGAGTTACAAACCCTTTTGACTGTTCGCTTACTTTAAAGCCCATTGAAAAATAGACTATCAAAGCGAGCATACTTAAAGAAAGGACCCATCGTGTAGGGGTAATCTTTTTTACGGGTGAATCGTGTGGAAACTTTAAATAACCCATAAAATAGAGTAGCATCCCTAATGCACAAAGTATCCATAATGCAAGGAATAACTCGTAGGGTAGTATTTTCCATCCCATGGTCATATCTGCGATGGACAAGAATTTTAGTGCTAAGGCAATTTCAACAAAACCTAAAGTGACTTTTACACTGTTCATCCACCCGCCAGATTTTGGCATGGAATTCAACCAACCCGGGAACGCTGCAAAAAGGGCAAATGGAAGTGCCAATGCCAGTGAAAATCCAAACATCCCAACAAGTGGGCCCACTGGGATTCTTCCTAAAATCGTAGGACCACCACCCACAGCCGTTTCAACTAAAAGAGTTCCAATAATGGGACCTGTGCATGAAAACGAAACCAAAGACAAAGTAAATGCCATAAAGAAAATTCCGGCAAGACCGCCCTGGTCTGATGCTTTGTCTGTTTGACTAATCCATTTACTGGGAAGTGTGATTTCAAAATAACCAAAAAAGGAAATGGCAAATACAATAAACAACACCGCAAAACCAATATTAAACCAAGCGTTTGTTGAGAGTAAATTCAACGCATCTGCACCAAATAAACCGGTAATCAACAAGCCTAAAATAACGTAAATAACAATTATGGACAATCCATAGATTACGGCATTTTTTAAACCTTTTGCTTTACTGGTACTACTTTTAGTGAAGAAACTTACCGTAAGCGGAATCATTGGAAACACACAAGGTGTAAGTAATGCAATAAGCCCACCCAAAAAGCCGGCAATAAAAACCCACCAAAAATTACTTGAATCTTCTTCTTCCTGTGAGGTTCCTGAACAATCTGTATTGGCATCTGTATAATCAAATTCAAAATAAACAGGAGTTCCCTCACCGGTAACTTTATCTGAAGAAGATTTTAAACCCCCGCCTTCAAAAACAAATTCCCCTGTTTCCGGATTGAAACTAAAGTCCAATCCCGTGGGTGGCAAACACTTTTCATCATCACACGCCATAAATTCCAAAAAGCCCGAAATAGGTTTGCTTTTATCAAGCACCTTTACTGAAATTTCAAAACGACCATCTTCTCTTAGTTTAATGGTTTCCATTTCAAACAATTTGTCAAAACCGGAAACGATATTGGAACCACTTTCGCTTATTTCTTTAAAAACATCAAAACCGGACTCATCGTCAAAAACAACCTCGGTGGGAAGCGGCCCCAATAAATCAGGGTCCATTTTGTGTGAATAAATCGACCAGCCTTCATCTATAACGGCATCAAAAACAAAGGTGTAAACATCTTCATTTATGGTGATTAATTGACCTTTCCAAGATACAGGATTAATAAATTCTTCTGCCTCAAACATTAAATCCTGAGGTGAATCTATCGTTTCCTCTGGAGCGTTTTCTTCTAATTGAAATACAAACTCCAATAACTCCGGTGCCAGACATTTTTCGTCATCACACACCATATAGTAAACCTCTGCTTTAATTTGTTGCAATGAGGGGTTTGTAACTTTTACTTTTTGGCTAAACAGAACTTCTCCTTCAAACTTTTTGATGTCCATTTTAAAAATGGGGTCAAACATAGGAGCTTTATCGGGTTCTTGAGTGTTGCCAACCAATTCAAAATCGCCTGTCTCAATACCCGGATATGAAAATTCAGTGGGAATGGGTCCTTCATCACCGGAACCTTCTTGAGAATAAAGATACCAGCCGGCATCTAAAGTAGCTTTGAAAATTAAGGTGTAATTCTCAGAATCTGTATTTTCTATGGATGTTTCCCATGCAATGGGATTGAGAATTTGACTTTGCGCAAGGAATGAAGAACACAAAAGAAGAAGGGCTAAAAAGAATCTACTCATTATTGAAGCTGAATTTTTAAAATAGTATTGGTTTTTGATGTCACTTTAAATCTGTTGTCAGCTCTTAAACCCATTACCCAAACTACTTCATCACCACTTAAAAGCAACCAGATTTTTTTCTTAGCTAGCAAAGATAACTTTTCATCTTTAAAAAACTTGCTAATTTTCTTTTTTCCGGTCATACCAAAAGGGTGAAATACATCTGCTTCCCTCCATCTTCTTAGTTTTAATGGAAACTTTAAAAGATCATAATCTACAAAAATTGTCTCTTTTGAAACATCACCAAGCTCTTTAACACGTTCAAAAGATACTTTGACAGGCTTCTCAATGGATTGAGTATCTCTCGATATTTGAATATCCTGTGAATCAGTATGTGAGTTGTCTGAGGAAATAGATTGCAAAATTAAATAATCGCGATTCTTTAAAAGAATGTGTGTTTTTGAAACGACCTGTTTCCCTGATTGTGCACTCAGTAATTGGTAAATATCATCCCAGGCAGTAAAACCAAAAGGGACTAAAAGCTCATACAAAAGTGCTTTTAGATTGGGAAGTTTTTCCAATTTAGAAACTGAAAATTTGTAGCCTTCCTCAGTCTCTTCAACAACATAGCTAAAAATCAACGCTATGTAATCTTCAATCAACAACTCACTGTTTTTCAAGTATTCACGAGTTGTTTTGTAACTTTGAAGTAAATCAGGCGTGGTATCTTTCCATTTTGGAATGACATCCAGCCGCAAGGCATTTCGCACATATTTGTTTGAAAAATTACTGCTGTCTTCTCTCCAGTTTAGGTTGTGCCTTTCGGCGAAAGCAAGTATTTCACTTCTTGAAAACGCTAGTAGCGGTCTGATTATTTTTTGATTGTATTCAGGAATGCCGGTGAGTCCTTTAAGACCGGTACCTCTTGAAAAATTGATTAAAAAGGTTTCTAAATCATCATCCAGATGATGACCTGTAAGGATATATTTTATCTTGAGTTGGCCTGAGAGTTCTTCAAACCATTGGTATCTCAATGTTCGGGCAGCCATTTGTATGCTTAAACCGTGTTCATCTGCAAACTGTTCTGTTTCAAAAATTTCTGTAAAAACAGGAAGTTTCAGCTTTTTTGAAAGTTGGATAACAAACTGAGAATCGGTGTCGCTTTCATTTCCGCGAAGTGAAAAATTACAATGTGCCAAAGTAACATCATAACCACATTTTACTAACAAGTGGGTGAGCACAACGCTATCCAATCCGCCGCTGCACGCCACCAGTAATTTTTCATTTTTAAGAAATGAGAATCGGGCATCTAGGTGTGACTGAAACTTGGATAACATAAAGGAATTAAAAAAGAATATCTTCCAAAGTTAAGAAATCCCATTGGTTTTTATCACGACTCAAGCGTTTCCCTAAAACTTCCTGAAATTGAGAGGCATTTATTCCATACCCTTTTGGCTTTTTGGCTTCAAGATCGTAAAAAGTTAACAGGCTTCCTGCTTTCAGGTTTTTATTGACTGCCAGTGATTTTTCAAAAATGTTTTTTAATTCAACAAATTGTGAATTGTCATTTTTATCGACTGAAGGATATTGTATTGTTGAAACACTCCCAAGCGATTTAACCAAAACTTTAGCTTCATCAATCGTTAAGGATGAAGAAGCATCCGGACCGGTTTCAAGATTGTTTAGCTTGACGTGAAATTCCAGAATTTCTGCTCCAAGTGAAATGGCTGCAATTCCTGTTTCAATTGTAGCTGAATGGTCTGAATATCCTACAGGCACTTTATAACGCTCTTTCAACTCCTGTATCACATTGAGTCCATAGTTTTCTGGAGTTGTGGGATAACTTGTGGTGCATTGAAGAATGGAAAATGACACTTGATGAGCTTTTAAAAAAGATACCGTTTTGTCTAATTCTTCAAAGGAACTCATCCCGCTGGAGAGTATAATAGGTTTTTTTGTCAATGCTATTTTTTGCAACAACAAAAAATTAGTTACTTCTCCAGAACCAACTTTATAACGCTTCACTCCCACTTCCTCAAGCAAATCGACCGCGGCATTGCTGAAGGGTGAGGACATAAATTCAAGATCTACCTCATCACAATGTGCCTTGAGTTCTTTCCATTGGGCCAGGCTAAACTCCATGCGTTTCCAGTAATCAAATCGGGTTTTATCCCGAGTGTTCATTTTAATTCTAAAGGGTTCGTGAATACTACTTTCAGCATCAGCTATGTGCGTTTGAAATTTGATTGCGTGCACACCGGTTGTTGCCACAGCCTCGATATATTCGTGGGCTTTTTCTATGCTTCCGTTATGGGCTTGAGCAATTTCTGCAATCAGGAATGGTTGTTTTTTTTTCAAATCAAGCGATTAGGTTTTTTGCTTTTTCTTTTCAGCGGCAGGAAATAATACATTGTTTAAAATCAAACGATAACCCGGTGAAGATGGGTGCAAAGCCAGCTCTGTGGGAGCATCACCCACCCTATGCTGGTAGTCCTCAGGGTCATGACCTCCATAGAAGGTGAAAAACCCTTTTCCTTTAATACCGTGAATGTATTTAGCTTCTCGATTTGTTTTATTTTCACCCATAACAAGCACATTTGATTTAATTTGAGTGGGATCAAATGAAGTTGTTTGTCCAAAAAATCCTTTAACTAATGAGGTGTGGTTTTGAACAAGCATAGTGGGTATAGGATCCCATTTTGCAGAGTAATCCATCAGGGAAAAATAATCAACTTCCTTTTTAATGTTTCGTTTTGTAGTCATATCTATCGAGCTAAACTCATAGACCATCGGGTCGCGTTCCAATATAAAGTCTGTAAAAGCAAAAGTTCTATTGAAATCTATTTTACTTTGATAATTGGGTTCACTGGGGTCTCCGTCAAACATAGGCTCACAGATATCAACGCCTTCTGCGGCAAGCGCAATATCAAAGGAGTCTGTGGCGCTGCACATGGCAAACATAAAGCCTCCACCCACTACATAATCCCTAATTTTAAGTGCAACAGCCCGTTTTGATTCAGATACTTTGTTGTAACCTAATTTGGCAGCAAGTTCTTCTGCTTTTTGTTTTTCTTCAATGTACCAGGGTGCATTTCTATATGCCCTGTAAAATTTACCATATTGGCCTGTAAAGTCTTCATGATGCAAGTGGAGCCAGTCATACAAAAGAAGTTGATCTTCTAGTACTTCTTCATCATAAACAATATCGTAAGGGATTTCTGCATAGGTGAGAACTAAAGTAACAGCATCATCCCAGGGTAAGTTTCCTTTGGGTGAATAAACAGCTATACGAGGAGCTTTTTCGAGCATAATGGCACTCATGTTTTTAGAAGGACTCTCAATCTCTTCAAGTATTTGCTCTGTGCGCGCCGAGGAAAGAACCTCAAAACTCACTCCCCTTATTTGACATTCACGTCTTATTTCTTCCACATCGGGTAATAAAAAAGAACCCCCTCTGTAATTGAGTAACCATTGTACTTTTTGTTGCTTTTCGAGTGCCCAATAAGTGATTCCATAAGCCTTGAGGTGCTCTTTTTGACTTTCGGCATCCATTGGGATAAGTATGTATGAAGCAAAGCTTTGAATACTGAATAATAATATAAAAATAAGTGTGATTTTTTTCATCTCAGCAAGATAAAAAAGTTTTTGAAATGAGCTATGTTACTTTTGCAGAATTTAACTAAAACGGCATGCCATCATCATCCTCAGGTGGAAGTTCTTCAAAACTATCCGGCCCAAAGGCTTGATTTGGTGGCGGTAAGTTATCAGGTTTAAAGGTATCATCATTTGCTGCACCATTCATTCTGGAATGAAACTCAAAAGGCGAATCAAAGGTTTCCAGATTTTCAAATTTACCAAGGTGACCCACAAACTTTAACCGTATCTCATCAAGACCTCCGTTTCTGTGCTTTGCAACTATAAATTCGGCTTGTCCTTCAGTGGGTGATTGTTCTTCATCATCCCATTGTTCAATTTTGTAGTATTCGGGTCTGTAGATAAATGAAACAATATCAGCATCCTGTTCAATAGCTCCCGATTCCCTGAGATCAGACAGTAAAGGTCTTTTTGAACCTCCACGGGTTTCTACAGCACGTGAAAGCTGAGAAAGCGCTACCACCGGTATATCAAGTTCTTTAGCCAACGCTTTTAAGTTACGCGAAATCGTTGAAATTTCCTGCTCTCTGTTACCACCTCCCTTTTGACTTCCGCCGGCGGTCATTAACTGCAAGTAATCAACAAAAAGAATCCTAATGCCGTGTTGAGATGCGAGTCTTCGTGCTTTTGCTCTTAAATCAAAAATTGATAGCGACGGGGTATCATCTATAAATAGAGGTGCTTTTTCAAGGTCTTTAACTTTAACGTTGAGTTGCTCCCACTCGTGTTTTGCCAATTGACCGGTTCGCAGTTTTTCTGAACTCAATCCTGTTTCAGAGGAAATTAAACGGGTGATTAATTGCACCGAAGACATTTCTAAAGAGAAGAAAGCTACCGGAATTTGGTTAACCACCGCAATATTTCTCGCCATAGACAGTGTCAATGCTGTCTTACCCATACCCGGGCGTGCTGCAATAATTACCAAATCACTGGGTTGCCATCCTGAAGTGAGCTTGTCGAGTTTATCAAACCCTGAAGGGACTCCAGAAAGCCCTTTTTTATTGGCAATTTCTTCAATTTTCTTTTTGGCTTGAATGACAAGATTTTGTGCTGTTTCTGAGGAACGTTTTATATTTCCCTGAGTAATTTCATAGAGTTTTGATTCTGCAGTATCAAGAAGGTCAAAAACATCTGTAGACTCATCATATGAGTCTTCAATAATTTCGTTTGAAATTTTAATCAAGCTACGCTGAATAAATTTCTGCAAAATAATGCGGGCGTGAAATTCTATATGAGCTGAAGAAGACACTTTTTGGGTGAGCTGAATCAAATAAAACTCACCTCCCACAATTTCCAAGTTTCCATCCTTCTTCAATTGGGAAGCAACGGTTAATAAGTCAATGGGTTGACCGGTTTTAAAGAGTTGAAAGATGGCTGCAAAAATGTGCTGATGGGCTTCACGATAAAAAACATCAGGATTAATGAGATCGATGATTTCATCAACTCCTTTTTTATCAATCATCATTGCTCCAAGTACAACTTCTTCTAAGTCAACAGCTTGCGGAGGTATTTTTCCTTTTTCCAAAGAAATCACCTGAGATTTTCTTGAAGAATATTCTATGTGAGGTTGTACTTTTTCCATGATGCGAATGTAAAGAAAATGTTAAGATAATTATTCTAATTTAATTTCAGAACTCTTAACAGGTCATCAACAATTTAACTGTTAATAACTTAAAAATATTGTTAATATCCAAAGAAAAATCCGATTCATTTGAACCGGATTTTTGTAAAAGTTTGAAAGCAGTGATACTTAGCCTTTATACTCTCCCATCTCAAAATATTTATTCATTCTTTTTTCAACGAGTTCTTTTGGGGATAAGTTTTTTAATTGGTCAAAAGTCTTTAAAATTTCTTTGGAAACTGTTTTGAAGGTAGTTTCTCTGTCACTATGTGCTCCCCCAAGAGGTTCTTTAACAATCACATCGATTAGTTTATTCTTTTTCATATCGGTTGCTGTTAGTTTCAACGCATCTGCGGCTTGTTCTTTAAATTCCCAGCTACGCCAAAGTATGGACGAACAACTTTCTGGTGAGATGACAGAATACCAGGTGTTTTCGAGCATCAAAATAGTATCACCCACACCAATTCCAAGAGCACCTCCACTGGCTCCTTCACCCACAATCACAACAATAATAGGTACTTTCAATCGTGACATCTCGAGGATATTTCGGGCGATGGCTTCTCCTTGACCACGTTCTTCGGCTTCCAGCCCGGGATAGGCACCGGGAGTATCAATAATGGTGACTACGGGTACTCCAAATTTTTCTGCAGACTTCATAAGCCGAAGCGCTTTTCTGTACCCTTCAGGATTTGCCATTCCAAAATTTCGGTATTGACGTGTTTTTGTGTTGTATCCCTTTTGTTGGCCCACAAACATAAAACTTTGATCTCCTATTTTTCCCAAACCGCCAATCATAGCTTTATCATCTTTCACACCGCGGTCTCCATGTAGTTCTAAAAAAGTATCACCACAAATCGCTCTTATGTAATCTAAAGTATAAGGCCTATCAGGGTGCCTGGATAGCTGCACACGTTGCCATGGGGTCAACTTTTTATAGATTTCCTTTTTGGTTTCTGCCAGCTTTTTTTCAATTTTCTTGCAGGTTTCAGTTACGTCAACATCACTTTCTTGACCTATTAAAGTACATTTTTCCAATTGTTCATTAAGTTCTTTAATGGGGAGTTCAAAATCAAGATATTCCATTGGTTTTGGTTTTAGTAAAGTAATACAAAGATAAAAACTTTGTTTGATTAGCGACCCATTATAGTTTTGGTTTTTCTCCTTTTTCGTGTTTTAATGATTCCGTTGAGAATTACCGTTGCGAGAATGATAAATGCTCCATAGTAGAATTGAACGCTCATATGTTCTGTATCACCCAGAATTATGAGCGCGAGAATGATACCATAAATGGGTTCTAAATTAATGGTTAACATCACTGTGTAAGGCTTGATCCACTTCATCACATGTACAGACGCAATAAAAGCATATGCTGTACAGGCTGAAGCAAGTATAAACAAATAAAGCCAGTCTGTTTTTGATATCTTAAAGAATGACAATTCAAAACTTTGTGTGGCAAAAAGAAAGATTGTGATACAAAGTGTGCCAAAAAGCAATTCCCAGAAAGAAATGGAAGTTGCCGGATATTTAACCGCAAACTTACCATTGATAACAGAAAACAAAGCACTCAAAAAGGCAGAGCACAGCGCTAGAAGCATTCCTAAATAAAAATGGGTTTCAACATCAAATATGATGTACAAACCGGCAATTACAAAAATACCAAAGAGAACTTCATACCAAATTATCTTCCGATTGTAAAAAAGTGGTTCAAGCAATGAAGTAAAAAACGCTCCGGTTGATAAGACCGCAAGCGTAACAGAAACATTTGAAGCCTTTATAGCCGCAAAAAAGGTAATCCAATGCAATGCTATTATGAGTCCCGCAACAGAAAACCCTATTAATGTAAGCGCTTTGAATTTTAACTTAATTTTCTTCCAAATGACATACAAATAAATTAAACCGCAAGCTATTAACATGCGGTACCATACAAGTGGAGTGGCTTCAAGGGTTATGAGTGCACCGAGAACGGCTGTAAACCCCCATATAAAAACAATAAAATGAAGATGCAGGTAATTGAGTAATTTATCGTTTTGCACCATAGAGCAGGTAAATTGCAAGAATACCAAAAACTATATTGGGAAACCAGGTTGCTACAAAGGGTGAAAAGTCTGATTGCTCTGCCATGGTGCCAAAAACTTTATCAAAAAACACAAAAATCATCCCAATCAAAATACCTATGGCTAAGTTAACACCCATACCTCCTCTTCGCTTTTTTGAGGAAACTGCCACAGCAATCAAGGTCAAGATATATGCACTCACAGGAAGGCTCCATTTTTTTTGACGCACCACCTCATATCTGTTTATGTTTGAAGACCCTCGCAAACGTTCTTTTTCAATAAAGGTATTCAATTCTGAATAATTCAGGGTTTCAGCAATATAATTAACAGGCGTTAAATCCTCAAGCTCAAAAGGGAAAATTGTATCAAACTTAGATTGAGAGGAAATAATATCTGTTTCTTTACCAATATTACGCTTTGTGTAATTAAATAAGGTATATGTAGAATCTGATTCGTTATATGCTATTCTGTTTGCTGAAATTTTGTACTTCAGTTCATTTCCATCAAAATGTTCCAGTGTAAAAAAAGTACCCGTGTTATTGGCAGGATTAAAATTACTCACATAAATAAAATCATTTTCATTAATTTGCCTAAAAACATTTGCTGATTCACGGTCAGCCCTACCCTTTTTAAGATATTCATAGGTAAACTCATTAAAACCCTTGCTTGCCGCCGGGGCGAGATACATTCCCAAAATCAATGCCCCGATACAAACAAGTGTCGCACCTATAAAATAAGGAAGTAAAAATCTGTAAAAAGAAATTCCACTGCTTAACATAGCCACAATCTCTGTATTGTTGGCCATTTTTGAAGTAAACCAAATAACCGAAAGAAATAAAAATAAAGGAAACAAAAGATTGGCAAAGTAAATAGTAAAGTGACCGTAATAAATCAAAACCTCAATAAGTGGAACTTCATTTTCAAGTATCTTTCCAATTTTCTCAGCCAGATTCACTGTGATACCAATAGGAATAAACAACAAGAGCAACATTAGAAATGTGCCAATGTATTTTTTTAAGATATACCTGTCAAGTATCGTAAACATATAGGTATCGCTGATTTGATAATTTGTAAGTCTCTGTTCGTTATAATTTCTTTATAATCGTTTATCCATTTGCTTGACCATGGTATTTTTCCAGCTTGCAAAATCGCCTGCTAATATATGCTTTCTCGCTTCCCGAACCAACCAAAGATAAAAACCCAGGTTATGAATCGTAGCGATTTGCTTACCAAGCAATTCATTCACAGAAAAAAGATGCTTCAAATAGGCTTTGCTGTATTCTGTATCCACAAAAGTAATTCCCATTTCATCAAGTGGGGAAAAATCGTCTTCCCACTTTTTATTTTTGATGTTAATCGTTCCGTGAGCGGTAAACAATGTACCGTTTCTTGCATTTCGGGTGGGCATCACACAATCAAACATATCTATACCTAACGCTATATTCTCCAAAATATTTATAGGTGTTCCCACTCCCATCAAATAACGTGGTTTATCTTCCGGCAAAATAGCGGTAACAACTTCTGTCATGGCATACATTTCTTCTGCGGGTTCACCCACAGAAAGACCTCCAATAGCATTTCCTACAGCATCCACAGAAGCTATATACTCTGCAGATTGCTGCCTTAAATCTTTATAGGTACTTCCTTGAACAATAGGAAAAAATGCCTGCTCATAGTCATATTTCAAAGGGGTTTTTTCAAGATGCGAAATACATCTGTCCAGCCAGCGATGTGTCATATGCATCGAGCGTTTTGCATATCGATAATCACAGGGATAAGGAGTACATTCATCAAAAGCCATGATGATATCTGCTCCGATGGTGCGTTGAATTTCCATGACATTTTCCGGCGAAAAAAAATGATAACTCCCATCAATGTGAGACTTAAATTTCACGCCTTCTTCCCTAATTTTCCGGTTGGCCGAAAGTGAATACACCTGATAACCGCCACTGTCTGTTAAAATATTACGATCCCAATTCATAAACTTGTGCAAACCACCGGCTTGCTCAAGAATGTTTGTTTGGGGCCTTAAATAAAGGTGGTATGTATTGCCTAAAATAATATCAGGATTTATATCATTTTTCAGCTCTCGCTGATGAACTCCTTTAACAGTTCCCACAGTACCAACAGGCATAAAAATGGGTGTTTCGATAACACCATGATCTGTGGTAATGACTCCTGCCCTTGCCTGACTGTTTGGGTCATTGGCTTTTAAATCAAACTTCATGAAATAGAAAACAAATTAGCGGCAAAGATAGTGAATAGGTTTTAAGGTTCAATGTTGAAAGGTTTCAAGTTTTGCTTCCAGCCTTCCGCCTTGCGCTTCAAAGCTTCAGGCGACGAAGCGGCGGGCACGGCGCACAGTTCGCTGCGCTCGTGTCAGATAGTCAATGCCTAAATAACCTTTACCGTTTTATGAACCTTCTACTGCCTTGTTTTATGTTTGTTAATTTCAAATGTCTCATTTAAAATGTGTCTTATTACTTAATACTTTAATCTTAATACTTACTCATAAATACTACGTTATGAACAATTCAAATCAATTCGTTAAAAACTCATTTTTATTTTCTTTGCAGAGGCCGTTTAAAACCTTATTTTTGACCCTTAAAAATCTCCTCCCTCTTATGACAGATATCAATCACCTGGAAAAGCTTGTAATTCAAGTAAGACGTGACATTCTAAGACAAGTACACAAAGTTAATTCAGGTCATCCCGGTGGTTCATTGGGTTGTGCTGAATTTTTTGTAGCTCTCTACAATGAGCTGATGGAACACAATAGCAATTTCAACATGAATGGTAAAAATGAAGACCTCTTTTTTCTTTCAAACGGTCACATTTCGCCTGTTTTTTACAGCGTTCTTGCCCGCAGTGGTTATTTCCCTGTAGAAGAGTTAAACACATTTAGATTACTTAATTCCAGACTTCAGGGACACCCAACAACCCACGAAGGTTTACCCGGAGTTAGAATTGCGTCAGGATCTCTGGGTCAGGGAATCTCAGTCGCCATAGGTGCCGCACTTGCTAAAAAACTCAACAATGACAACAAGATTATTTACACACTTTGTGGTGATGGTGAACTACAGGAAGGTCAAAACTGGGAAGCCATTATGTATGCCGCAGGTAATAAAGTGGATAACCTCATCGTGACAATCGATTACAACGGTCAGCAAATTGACGGTGCTACAGATACCGTATTGCCATTGGGGAATCTTACAGAAAAATTTAAATCCTTTGGCTGGGAAGTCTTAACCATTAAAGAAGGCAACAATTTGCAAGCCATTATTAAAACAATGAAAGAAGCCAAATCAAAAACCGGAAAGGGTAAACCCATTTGTGTGTTGCTTCACACTGTAATGGGTAATGGTGTTGATTTTATGATGCACACCCACGCATGGCACGGAAAAGCTCCCAATGACGAGCAACTGGAAAAAGGACTGGCTCAAAATCCGGTAACTTTAGGCGATTATTAGTAAACCATTTTAAAGATTTTCGCTTTAAGCGAAACCACGATATGAAAAAATACACAAACACAGGAAATAAAGATACCCGCAGCGGATTTGGTGCTGGAATGACCCAATTAGGCAAAACAAACCCCAATGTAGTTGCCCTTTGTGCAGATTTAACCGGCTCCTTAAAAATGGATGAGTTTCAGGCAAATCACCCGGAACGCTTTTTTCAAATAGGTATCGCAGAAGCCAATATGATGGGCATCGCCGCCGGTATGACCATTGGTGGTAAAATTCCGTTCACCGGAACCTTCGCCAATTTCTCAACCGGAAGAGTTTATGACCAGATTAGACAAAGCATCGCTTACAGCGGAAAAAATGTAAAAATTTGTGCTTCTCACGCCGGAGTAACACTTGGAGAGGATGGTGCCACACACCAAATTCTTGAAGATATTGGGTTGATGAAAATGCTTCCGGGCATGACCGTTATCAACACTTGTGACTACAATCAAACAAAAGCAGCAACACTAGCGATTGCTGAACACAAAGGGCCTGTTTATTTGCGTTTTGGAAGACCCAGTGTAGCAAACTTCACACCCGAAAATCAAACATTCGAAATAGGTAAAGCAGTCCATTTAATTGAAGGCACTGATGTAACCATTGTTGCCACCGGACATCTGGTTTGGGAAGCCATCCAAGCTGCAGAAACTTTGTTTGAACAAGGAATCAGTGCAGAAGTCATAAACATTCACACCATAAAGCCACTTGACGCTGAAGCAATTCTAAAAAGTGTCACGAAAACAGGCTGTATTGTCACTGCAGAAGAACACAACTATCTGGGAGGTCTTGGCGAAAGCGTTTCTCGCGTATTGGCAGAAAACCACCCAACACCTCAAGCGTTTGTTGCCACACAAGACACGTTTGGCGAATCCGGTACTCCGGCACAATTGATGGAAAAATATGGATTAAATGCCGCAGCTATTGTTCAAAAAACCCTGGATGTATTAAAACGCAAATAAACTATAATTCAGGGTATTTTACTTGTAAAAGAGTCCGAAAATCAGACATAAAAAAAACTGCCTCAATCTAAGGCAGTTTTTTTTATCTGTAAATGAAATAATTTATTTCTTAAATTTAGAATATTTGTTTTTGAACTTGTCAATACGTCCGGCAGTATCAACCAATTTAGATTTACCGGTATAGTAAGGGTGAGAAGTTCTTGAGATTTCCAATTTCACTAAAGGATACTCAACACCATCCACTTCAATAGTTTCTTTGGTGTCTGCAGTAGATTTCGTTAAAAATACCTCTTCATTTGACATGTCTTTGAAGGCTACTAATCTATAGTTTTCCGGGTGAATTCCTTGTTTCATTTTATATAAATTAAATCTTTGTCGTTTTGAGGTTGCAAATTTAAGCATATTTTTGATATTGACAATAAAAGTTTCAGAAAAAATTGAGTATGTGAATTTTAATATTAAGATTCCCGCCTATGCGGGAATTTAATGTAACGATTTTCTATATTTGTGTACTAACTTTCCAAACTAAAATAACTCATTATGGAAAATCAAAAAACTTCTTTAAAACAAATTGCTACAAATTATGGTTTGTTATTAGCTCTTGTATCTATTTTATTATTGGTTGTGATGT
>JANSXN010000071.1 GCA_024742935.1 Flavobacteriaceae bacterium | reverse complement strand
TCAGACTATGAAAACAATCTTGGTGTAACATTACAAAATACGATATCTTCAGATTTTCTCAATATCGAATCTCTAAACAGCTTAGATTTTGAAATACTATCTCTGAATGGTCAGTTAATCAACAATGGACAACTTGAGTCTGGATTGAATAAAATCACTACTTCAAATTTAAACAGTGGTCTTTATTTTATTAGATTTTCAGAAGGTAACAGCACAACAACTTTAAAGTTTGTTGTTAAATAAATTTAGAATTCAAAACAATGAAATTTATATTTAAGGGATTTTTATTAGCGCTATTTTCATTATTTGTTGTTGCCTGCAGTGCAGATTACCTGGGTAATAGAGCAAATACATTATCTTCAATCACCATCAAGGCGAATGTTGAAAATTCTACAATAGGTATTGATCAAACTCTTGAGTTTACTGTTGAAGGTAATGACGGTGAGGATTATACTTCTCAAAGCATCATTTCAGTTAACGGAGTGCCCATTGAAGGAAATTCATTTTCATTTGAAGAAAGTGGTGAATATGAATTTACTGCAACTTATTTGGAATTTAACAGCAATCCTCTGTTGTTTAATGTTGTCACCGAAAGATTTCTTACAGTTGACAATTCAAAAGCACTTCGCAATCAAACTATCAATTTTAAACTGTTAAACCCTGATGGTACCGATGCCACTGATGAAGCTGAATTTTATGTTGACGGTACTCTCATTGAAGGCACTAGCTTTACGAGTGATATAGCAGGTGTTTATAGTGTTTATGCAGTTTACGATGAGGGTTTAAGCCAAACAGATGAATCTACCTTTGAGGTTTTCATACCAAAACGAAAAATTGTTTATGAAGACTATACAGGTGCTTGGTGTGGCTGGTGTGTGAGGGTTACTAATGCGGTAAGATTACTTAAAGAACAATCTGATGATGTGGTTGTAGTAGCAATTCATAACAATGATGTAATGGCTTTTGAGGGTGAAGCTCAATTAGCAGATCAGTTTGGTGTGTCTGGTTATCCAGCAGCAAAAATCAACAGAACGCTCACAGCACCAAATCCGGAAGACGGACCTTCGTCTATCGATTTAGCTTTGACACATGCCGGAGAAGATACTGATTTGAGTATAGCAGTTAACACCACTTTGAATGGAGACAATCTAAATGTAGAGGTGAAGTTAATTTCAGAAAATGCAATCCCTTCAACAAGCAAACTAGTTGTTTATATCTATCAAAACGGACTGATTTTTCCTCAAACAAATTATTATGTCAACACCCCGGGAAGTCCCTATTATCAGATGGGTAATCCCATTCCGGATTTTGTTCACGATGATGTATTAGAAGCTTCATTAACTACAAATGTTTTAGGAGAATCCATCCCCTCAACAAATGCTTTTGAAGTCTATTCCAGAACTTTTTCTGCTATAAATCTTTCACAATTTGCTTATACAGAATCACCCAATACATATGACCCTACTCGTTTTGGAGTTGCTGTATATGTAGTTGATGAAAACAATAATGCACTAAATGCCCAGCACGTTAAAGTCGGACAGAGTGTGAATTTTGAATAAATACACCTAATAAATAAATCAAAACAAAAAACGCCTTGTGAAAACAAGGCGTTTTTTTTATCTAAAGTCTGCAGTCTAAAATCTAAAATCTATTGTCTACTTCTCACCCAAAAACGGATAGCGATAATCCACAGGTGTGACAAACGTTTCTTTAACCATTCTGGGGGATACCCATCTCAACAAATTAAGTTTTGAACCTGCTTTGTCATTGGTTCCTGAGGCGCGTGCTCCACCAAAAGGCTGCTGCCCAACAACAGCGCCTGTGGGCTTGTCGTTTATATAGAAGTTGCCTGCTGCGTTTTCAAGAATATCAACGGCAGTTTCCAAAGCATAACGATCTTCACTAAACACAGCTCCTGTGAGTGCATATTCAGAAGTACCGTCAACAAGGCGTAGCGTTTCTTCCCATTTTTCATCTTCATAGACATAAATTGTTACAACGGGTCCAAATAACTCAGTACACATCGTGGTGTATTTTGGGTCTTCGGTTAAAATGACCGTTGGTTCTATAAAATACCCTTTTGACTTGTCATAATTTCCACCCACTACAATTTCAGCATTGCTGTCTTTTTTTGCCTGGTCAATATAGCTTGCCAGTTTGTCAAAAGAACCTTCGTGAATTACGGCTGTAATGAAGTTGCCCATATCCTCAGGCGAACCCATTTTAAATGATTTTACATCTTTTATAACTTGTTCTTTAACAGCAGGCCATAAGCTTTTAGGAATATAACATCTTGAAGCTGCAGAACATTTTTGACCTTGAAATTCAAAAGCACCTCTTGAAATTGCTGTTGCAATTTGAATAGGGTTTGAGGTTTTGTGTGCGACAATAAAATCTTTACCACCGGTTTCACCCACGATACGTGGATAGGTTTTGTAATTGTTTATGTTGTTACCAATTTGTTTCCAGAGAATTTTAAATACATCTGTAGAACCTGTAAAGTGCAATCCTGAAAAATCAGGACTGTTTAGTAGGGTATCAGTAATCATAACGGGGTCACCCATCACTACATTAATCACACCATCGGGTACGCCGGCTTCTTTAAAAATATCCATAATAACTTTTGCAGAATATACCTGGCTGTCACTGGGTTTCCAGATGGCTACATTTCCCATAAGTGCTGCGCTTGCCGGCAAGTTTCCGGCAATAGCAGTAAAGTTAAATGGGGTGATGGCATAAATAAATCCTTCAAGTGGGCGGTATTCTAGGCGGTTCCATGCTCCTGAAGTTGACTCTGGTTGCTCGGCATAAATTTCAGTCATATACTGCACATTAAACCTTAAAAAGTCGATCAACTCACAGGCAGCATCAATCTCAGCCTGATAAATATTTTTTGATTGACCAAGCATAGTCGCAGCATTTATTTTAGCACGATAGGGTCCTGCAATCAATTCTGCAGCTCTCAGGAAAATTCCTGCACGTTGTTGCCAGGGCATTTTAGCCCATTTCTTTCTGGCTTCAAGGGCTGTGGATATAGCTTCTTCAATGTGTTTTTTTTCTGCTTTATGATAGGTTCCTAAACTGTGTTTGTGATCGTGAGGAGGAGACATCACGGCAGTATTTCCTGTGCGTACATCTTTTCCATTGATATATAAAGGCACTTCAACACTGCTATTATACATTGCTTTATACGTTTTTAAAACTTCTTCCCTTTCAGGGGAACCCGGCGCATAGCTCTTTACAGGTTCATTTACTGCGATTGGAACTTTATAAAATCCTTTTCCCATGTTGATCTTTTTTACTTTGATTTTTAATTGACTGCGAAGTTACAAATTTTTAAAGAGTCTCTTAAAAATTGGCTTTACTTCTTTCCTAAAATTTTGTAAGTTGTTTGGCAAATTTAGGACATAGAAACTATGTGTACAGTAACATTTATTGCAAAGGGTGATGACGATTTTATACTAACATCAAATAGGGATGAAATACCTAATAGAAAGACTTTAAGTCCTCAGGAATACACAGAGGAAAACGTTAGGTTGGTATATCCAAAGGACCAGGTTGCCGGAGGAACCTGGATTGGGGTAAGTGATAGAAACAGATTCATTAATTTACTAAATGGAGGTTTTGAGCCTCACATAAGAAAAGCTTCCTACAGAATGAGCCGTGGATTGGTTGTCAAAAAGCTTTTGACTGCAGAGGATGTTGTTTTAAAAATTAAGGATTTTGATTTTGAGGATATTGAGCCATTTACTATTATTATAGTTGACTGGAGTTCATCTTTGAAATTGTACCGTTTGGTATGGGACGGAGTTAAAAAGCATTTTAAAGAATTAAATTTAGGAAATCATATTTGGAGTTCCTCCCCATTGTATTCTCCAGAAATGAAATCTAAGCGTGAAGAATGGCTTTCAGAATTTATAGAAAACAATGTGACTAGTGCAGAAAATTTGCTAGAATTTCATCACAATGCAGGAGTGGGAAATAAGGAAATTGATTTGCAAATGGATCGCGGGTTTATCAAAACCGTGAGTATAACTCAAATTGAGAAGAAGAATGATCAAGTTAAAATGACTTATAAAGATTTAAATTCTGGGGAAAGTAATAGAATTGAAATATGATTAGTTCATTGCAAAGGGAGCGCTTAATCTAAAAGTGGGTACTTTAACTTTAAACCGTCTGGTTGTAGTAAAATTTATCATTGTAAAGTAACCGCGCATAGCTCCAAAAGGAGAAACTAATAAACAGCCGGAATTGTAAGTATAGGAATCTCCGGGCTTTATGACCGGCTTTTTGCCTACAACACCTTCACCAAAGACAACTTGATTACTACTGAGTGCATCTTTGATTTTCCAATATCTTGAAGTGAGTTGGACAAGGTCTTTACTTTGATTTTCAATAGTTATCAGGTACTTAAAGGCATATTGCATTTTATGATTATTATAAAATGTACCTTCAAAATGGGTTTCGACAGAAATTTTTATTCCTTTTGTAACTTGTTGTACCATAATTTAATAAACCGAAAATGATAGAAGCGCATATCCTATTGCGGCGAAAGTAGCTAAGATACTAAATAAAGTATTTAGAATCATAAATTTAACGATTGTTTTAAATCTGCCTTGTTCATAAAAGTGTCGCATCGCTTTGTATAAATAGAATAAAAATACAAGCATAGCTAAAGAAGTAAATAAAGAGGTGTTTAAAAAATAATCAAGAATGAAAGAAATCGTTAAAAACACAAAAAGTAAACTTTGTACATGGAAAGCAAAAATTAGATGTTCCATATAGGTAAACCTATTTTTTCTTATGTATAGCAATTTAATAAAAAAAGCAAAAAAAGGCATGAAGAGAAATATTACTATCGGTAATTTTGAAACAAAATAACTATAAGCAACACCGGGGTTTTCTTTAAAAAAATTAAAATCAATCACTTTTTTATAGAGCCATCTGTTTGAGGCATTGTTTTCGTGACCTATTTGTGTTAATGCCTTAGGAGTGCTTAAAGTTTTGTTTTCTAAATAAAAATCACTGTAAATGTTAATTCTTTTACCAAATCGTTCCCAGCGGTTTAAGGTGTCTAATTCTTTTTCTGTAAGATATACAACAGGATACTTTTTCAAAACATCTTCAGAGGGCACATATTTGTTAGATAAATCCAATTCAACACTATCAGCAATATTTTGGCTTTTATTAAAAACTTCGTTTATAATTTTTGCTGTTTCAGGATCATTAAGTGTTTTAACATTTGAGGTGCCTGAAGAATAAACAGATTTGTTTTCATCTGCTGAATATTCATTTGTGTATTCTGAAATTTTATTAAACAATCCACTTAGTAGAAAAAACACAATGCTCACGCTTAAGTAAAACCGAAACGGATTGGCATATCGCATCCTTTTGCCCTGAATGTAATCTTTAGAAATTTTCCCGGGTTTGAAGAGTAGCACTCTTAAAGTGAGCATAATACGACTATCGTAAGCAAACAAGCTTCCAAAAAACTCATTAAATAAATCTTTGAAGTGAAGTTTTTTAGTGGAGTTGAGCTGTGAACAATTGGGACAAAACCTATCAGTTTTATTAAGAGCTTGTTCACAATTGAGGCATTTTTCCCCTCTGAATTGAAGAGAATTTTTACTTTTTTCTTTTGAAGGAAGTATTGTTGCTAAAAAAACTGATAATTTATCCAGCATTTGTTATGATGGGTGTAAATTTTACTTTTCAATGACAAAGATTTTCAATTGTTTGTAATGTTTACAGAATTGTTTGCTCCCACACCTATGATTCTGTCAAACCTGCCTCCCAAATCTCTATAATATACAACAACCGTATAGTCATTTTCGGTTTCATCAAAATTTCCACTTATGGCGCCTTGATTTATGTTTCCGTCTCTTTCTTTAATGACATATTTATAGTTATAAAACCCTTGTTTAAATAAATATTTAAGCCTGTAAACATCGTTATTACTATCATACGTCAATCGGGTAGAGTCATCCAGAGTGTAATTATTGAAGTTTCCGTAAATGTGAATTTCTTCACCTTCTTTGAGGTCTTCATAATATTGAAGTGCAAAATGCACCCAAACAAATTCAGCATCAATACTGGATTTTTGACCTCTAATATTACGTACCACAAAATTGCCATTTATATCTGGATTGTAGGTATAAGGCCTGTCTTTTCTTGAAATATTGGTGTATAAATAATTGATAAAAGTATCTTCCATTTCAACCCTTCTTATGTTTACGGTTGCTCCTCGCACATCACTATTGTCAAAATTGAAAAATTCATTTCCACCCCAGAATGAGGCTTCCAAATCATAGCGATAAACCAGTTCATTCCCTAGAGTGTATTGTGGTTTTAAATCTGAAATGGCAAAATTTAAATTACTGTTTTGTATAACAAGTGTTTTTACATTTTGATTTGGATTGATTAAAGGTGCGCTTTGTGAATTTATAGTAAATTGAACAACTTGTTTTGTATTTATATAATTTAGATTTCTAGTTCGTTTGATTTCCACACCCACATTGGCAACATCTTCATACACCATAAATTTTCTTGAAAATTGTAAATTTCCCCGATCATCAAAAATACTAATTAGGTAATTACCACTTTTTGTGATGCCTCGGGTGTCTCTGTTTGGAATATTCAATACATAATGTGAATACATTTGCAGTGTATTGAAGGAGTTTTCATAAAAGTCGATGCGCACATCATCAAAGCCGTTGAGATATTCTCCTTTGGCTAGATTTGTTGGAGTCCAATCAAAATTATAATGGTCAATGGTGTAATAGTAATCGCGTTCATCACCAATAATGTCATCAAAACTAAGCTGAAATCCTTCTCCTAATTTTAAAATGGGAAGTTGCGCCTGAGGTGTATTTCCTTGAAATGCAATGGTTTTAATGTGTCGAGGAGGTGACGTTTCTTTAACTTGACTTAAAGAGACAATAGAAAATGACAAAAAAAATAGTGAAAAATAAAGTTTCATCTGCACCTGCTTTTTGGTTTTTATCGAATGGTAAATATAAACATTTTTTAAACTTAGAGCTTTGTTTTTTAATTGCAAGCACTTATAATTTAGACTGATTATAAATAACGAATTTAGTTATTTTTAGTCTTAGAAATACGTCCTTAAATTTGTAAATTTGCACTCTTTTAAATTGGTATTTACCAATTTTATAAACATACAGAAAACTAAACACTGAAATCCTATGTCAAAAGACATTAGAATCAAAAAGGGGCTTGACATTAGACTTGTTGGTGAGTCAGATAAAGCACTAACAAATGCTCCAAGGTCCCGCACTTTCGTTATCAGACCCTCAGATTTTCACTTAATTACCCCAAAAATGGTTTTAAAAGAAGGCGCTAAGCTTAAAGCAGGTGACGATCTTTTTTACCATCGTGAGAATGAAGCAATTCGGTTTGTTTCGCCCGTGAGCGGTACATTAACTGAAATTAAAAGAGGTGCAAAAAGAGTCATAACTCATATTGTTATTACAGCAGATACAGAGGATACTTACCGTGACTTTGGAAAACTTGATGTAGTAACTGCATCTTCTGAAGTAATCAAAAGTCGCTTACTGGAATCAGGTTGCTGGACATTTATCAAGCAGCGTCCCTACGATGTTATTGCAAACCCAGACAAAGCCCCAAAAGCGATTTTTATATCTGCTCATGCCACCGCACCATTAGTAGCAGATTATGATTATACACTAAACGGAAAAGAGAAAGAACTGCAAACTGCAGTAACTGCCTTGTCTAAACTTACAGATGGACAGGTTCATGTGGGTGTTGGTAAAAACAGTACTTCACAGTTTTTGAATTTACAAGATATTACCATTCACAAAATATCGGGACCTCATCCTTCAGGAAATGTAGGAACACTTATCAATACAATTGATCCCATAAACAAAGGAGAAATTGTTTGGACTGTCACTCCGCAAGATTTAGTGATAATAGGGGAGCTTTTAGTAACAGGAAAATTCAATGCAGAGCGCATTGTAGCACTTTCCGGTTCTTCATTAAAAAATCCAAAATACTACCGCACCAAAGCCGGTGCTGAAGTGGCTACAATGGTATATGACTCTGGTTTAAACGAAGAGCATGTTCGTATTATTAGTGGAGGTGTTTTAACCGGAAAAAAAGTGGAAGCAGATGGGCATTTAGGATTTTATGACAACACGATATCTGTAATTCCCGAGGGTGATGACTATGAATTTTTTGGATGGAACAAACCCATTTTCAATAAAATTTCTATTACAAGAGCATTGACATTTTCGTGGTTAACCCCCAAGAAAAAATATGTTTTAAATACAAATACCAACGGCGAGCACAGAGCATTTGTCCAAACCGGTTTGTATGAGCAGGTTTTTCCACTTGATATATACCCCATGCAAACTTTAAAAGCGTGTATGGTTGAGGATCTGGATGTAATGGAGGAAATTGGAATGTATGAAGTAGCACCTGAAGATTTTGCACTCACTGAATTTGTGTGTATTTCAAAACAACCACATCAAGAGATTATTAGAAAAGGATTGGATCTTATGTACAAAGAAATTGGTTAAGCTATGAGTTTGAAAAATAAATTACACGAGTTAAAATTAAAATACAAAGACACTAAAATGCGTGCATCTTTCAATGCACTGCACACCTTTTTGTATTTACCTAACGAAACCACACATTCTGGAGGTCACGTTAGAGCAGCAGATGATTTAAAGCGCACCATGAATACAGTAATCATGGCTTTAGTGCCTTGTTTGATTTTTGGTATATTCAATACAGGATATCAACATTATTCTGCTGTAAATGGTTTTCCGGAAACATTTTCTCTTTTTGAGCATTTCATCAACTGGGAAAATTTTGTACTTGGAGCCTGGACAGTATTGCCATTGGTTATCGTTTCCTATGGAGTGGGATTGGCAATAGAATTTATATTTGCAACCATCAAAGGACATGAGGTTGAGGAAGGATATCTGGTAACGGGTATGCTTGTTCCACTTATCATTCCTGTTGATACACCACTATGGATGCTTGCTGTGGCAGTCGCTTTTGGTGTAGTTATCGGAAAAGAGGTCTTTGGAGGTACCGGAATGAATATTCTTAACCCTGCACTAACAATTCGCGCGTTTTTATTCTTTGCTTATCCAACTTGGATGAGTGGTGATAAAGTTTGGGTACACGGTGCAGTGGAGCGTGATGCACAAATAGCAGCTGGTGCCACTGATGTGAGTGCCATTTCCGGTGAAACTATTTTAGGTAGTTATGCCCAAAATCAAGAAGTTGTCTATAGTTTATGGGATATGTTTTATGGATTCATCCCAGGTTCAATAGGTGAGACTTCTACGTTGCTTATTCTACTGGGAGGTGCTTTTCTGCTCTATACAAAAGTAGCAAGTTGGCGCATCATTGTCAGCTCCATAGTTGGAGCACTTGCAATGGGACTCATCTTCAATTGGGTTGTCGATGCCGGAATAATAAAAGAAACAAGTAGCTTCTATGGATTGATGAGTGTTGCTTTCTGGGAACACTTGATTATAGGAGGGCTAGCCTTTGGTATTGTTTATATGGCTACAGACCCTGTCACGGGTTCTCAGACCAATAAAGGTAAATGGATATATGGATTTTTTATAGGTTTTATTTCTGTTATGATCAGAGTTTTCAACCCTGCATATCCTGAAGGAGTATTTCTTGCAATACTCTTAATGAATGTTTTTGCACCCACAATTGACCACTACGTTATTAGAGGGAATATTAAGAAAAGAATGAAACGTTTAAAAGTAAAAACCGCTTAATCATGGCTAAGAAAACAGATAATAATTTATATACCCTCTTTTTTGCCATTGTAATGGTAGTTGTTGTAGGTTCATTATTGGCATTTCTGGCATCTACTTTAAAACCAAGAATCGTAGAAAACCAGCGTTTTGAAAAACAACAAAACATTCTCTATGCGATGGGAATTCATAATAATGAAGGTGATAATGATGTGCAATTCATATCAACTGAGAAAGTGGGTGAAGTATTTGAATCATACATTTCAAATCAATACTATATTCAAGATGGTGAAATGATAGAGGATGATGAAGCATACCTAATTGATTTGGCCAGAGAAGAAGCCTTAACCAGAAATCCTGATTATAAAAAAAGATTGCCTCTTTTTATTGGTGAGAAAGACGGTGAAACATATTATATAGTTCCGGTTTTGGGTAAAGGACTTTGGGATGCTATCTGGGGGTTTGTCGCCATTGGTGAAGATTTGGTTGTTAAAGGAGTTTATTTTGACCATAAAGCTGAAACACCGGGTCTTGGAGCAAACATCAAAGAGCGTTTCTTTATGGATAAATTTTCAGGCGAGCATATTTTTGACGAGGAAGGTGAATTTGCCGGAATAACTGTTGCTAAAGGTAACAATGACCCCGCTAATAACAGAAAACAAGACAATAAAGTTGATGCCATAGCAGGATCAACAATAACAGGTGATGGAGTAACAGCAATGTTGCGCAACTACTTAAGAACCTATTTACCTTATATACAATCTTTAAATCAATAAGCAATGGGATTATTATCAAAAAAAGACAGAGCTTTAATTCTTGACCCGCTAACAGATAACAACCCAATTACCATCCAGGTTCTTGGTATTTGTTCGGCACTTGCTATTACTGCTCAATTGAAGGCCTCTATCGTGATGGCACTTTCTGTAATATTTGTTATGGGAGTTGGAAATATAGTTATCTCGCTTTTGCGAAATATGATTCCTTCAAAAATCAGAATTATTGTTCAGCTAGTTGTAGTTGCAACTCTTGTGATTGTTGTAGATCAGGTTCTTAAAGCGTATGCTTATGAGTTAAGTAAACAACTTTCTGTATTCATTGGATTGATTATTACAAACTGTATCATTATGGGACGTTTTGAAGCCTTTGCTTTGGGTAATGGTGTATGGCGTTCTTTCCTTGACGGAATTGGAAATGCACTTGGTTATGGTGTTATTCTAATTATTGTTGGTTTCTTTAGAGAACTTCTAGGTTCCGGGACACTTCTGGGAATACAAGTTTTGGGAGACCCTATCACAAAAACCGGTTTGTATTCAATAGGCTATGAAAATAACGGGTTTATGTTGTTGTCACCTATGGCACTTATTGTGGTGGGAATAATCATTTGGATACAACGCACAAGAAGTCCTCATTTAGTAGAAGAAAATTAATTTAGAAAAGTTAAAGGTTTTAATTAACCAGAATACATAAAAATATGGAGCATTTAGAATTATTTTTTAAATCGGTTTTTATAGACAATATGGTATTTGCCACATTCCTTGGGATGTGTTCATACTTGGCAGTCTCCAAAAAAGTCACAACGGCAGTAGGTCTGGGTGCAGCAGTCATCTTTGTACTAGGTATCACTGTTCCTTTAAACTGGTTATTGGATCAGTATATTCTTCGTGATGGTGCCCTGGAATGGTTAGGTCCTGAATATGCAGCTTATGATTTAAGCTTCCTTTCATTCATTATGTTTATTGCTACTATAGCTACTATGGTTCAATTGGTTGAGATTGTAGTTGAAAAATTCTTACCTGCATTATATAACTCTTTGGGTATCTTTTTACCGCTTATTGCCGTAAACTGTGCCATTCTTGGAGGATCATTATTTATGCAGTCCAGACAAATTGCAAGCATCGATTTGGCTTTGAATTATGGGCTAAGTTCCGGTTTTGGATTCTTCCTTGCCATTTTAACCATCGCAGCCATTCGTGAAAAAATACGCTATTCAAATGTTCCGCCAGCTTTAAGAGGATTGGGAATCACGTTTATCATTACTGGACTTATGGCTATTGGTTTTATGAGTTTTGGTGGGATGTTAACCGGAGGAGATGAAGGAGGTTCTGGTGATTCAGCACAAGTAATAAGAATTGAAAAACCTTCTGATACCAATGTCAATGATGACAATTTAGCAGATTATGAATCTGAGGAGGATGTTCAAGAAAATGAGAATCAGGAAAACACTTTAGAAGAAACAAATTAACGATATGATATTAGCAGCAAGTACCTTAGGTGTCGTATTAGCAACCGTAATAGCATTTTTAGTGCTCGTTTTACTTTTGGTTGGGGTATTGATATTTGTAAAAGAAAAGCTTTCCCCATCAGGGCCGGTAAAATTGACTATCAATGGAGAAAAAGTACTGGAAGTTGAATCTGGCAGCACACTTTTAACCACGCTGAGTTCAGAAAAAATATTTTTACCATCAGCTTGTGGTGGTGGTGGAACTTGTATTCAATGTGAATGCCATGTTCTTGAGGGTGGAGGAGAAGCCTTACCTACTGAAACACCTCACTTTTCAAGAAAAGAATTGAAAGAAGGTGCACGCTTGTCTTGTCAGGTTAAAGTAAAACAAGACATGGTCATAACCATCCCCGAAGAAGTTTTTGGAATCAAAAAATGGGATGCAGTGGTTACCCGAAACTATAATGTTTCCACTTTTATAAAAGAATTTGTAGTAGAAATTCCTGAGGATATGAACTACAAGGCAGGTGGTTATATTCAAATTGAAATTCCACCTTGTGAAATTAAATACAGTGATATTGATATAACTGCACATCCAGAAGAACACAGTACTCCCGACCTTTTTAAAGCTGAGTGGGATAAATTTGATTTATGGCCACTGGTAATGAAAAATACTGAAACTGTTGAGCGAGCCTATTCGATGGCTTCATACCCGGCAGAAGGTCGCGAAATTATGTTAAACGTGCGTGTAGCAACTCCACCTTGGGACAGAGCTAAAAACACCTGGATGGCTGTAAATCCCGGGATTGCTTCTTCTTATATTTTTGCCCAAAAACCCGGAGATAAAGTGGTTATTTCAGGCCCTTATGGTGAATTCTTTATCAACGAAAGTGAAGCCGAAATGCTTTATGTAGGCGGTGGAGCCGGTATGGCCCCCATGCGCTCTCACTTGTACCACCTCTTCCGTACATTGAAAACAGGAAGAAAAGTAACTTACTGGTATGGTGGACGTTCTAAAAGAGAGTTGTTCTATATCGACCACTTTAAAAAACTTGAAAAGGATTTCCCAAATTTCAAATTCTATATGGCACTTTCTGAGCCACTTGAAGAAGATAACTGGAAAGTAAAAGACGGTATGGATGGAGAAGGAGACGGTTTTGTTGGATTCATTCACCAAGTTGTGATTGATAACTATCTAAGTAAACACGAAGAGCCTGAAGAAATTGAACTCTATTTCTGCGGGCCTCCATTAATGAACCAAGCCGTTCAAAAAATGGG